>NZ_QJSX01000023.1 GCF_003217515.1 Deinococcus yavapaiensis KR-236
GGAACTTCGTGGCGAAGGACCTGCAGGACCTCAAGCGGCGATGGACGCAAGGCTTCGCGTTGGTGCGCCACAAGAACCTTGTGCTCGCCTTCTTCTGCCATACCCCAACGTGATCTCCTCCGATTTCTATAGAAATGTTCATGACGAATCCCGACGGCTTCAGTGACAAGATCATCGTCGATGCCAGCGAGCACAGCAATGACTTCTACGTCGCGACGCCCGTGGACCCTAAGAGCAAGCCCCCATCCTTTCGACGGGGGCCTTTCTATTTGGGACTTTACTACTTCTGCGTAGGCGTGACGTAGCCGATTCGTTCGAAGGAGAGCCAAGCCGTCTCCGAGAAGACGACGAGGCGTTGGGTGTCCCCACTGATGATGTAACCCCACGACGTATTCATCGCCTGATGAAAGACTCCAGGAACGGCGTACAGACACCGCTCGCTCGGCTTGGGCGGCAGGGGGGCGACCTTCATCTGCATCGCGTTGTTAGCAGCGGCAATGGTGCCTTCATACGTCCCGCAGCCCAAACGACCTCGAATCGAGTTCCCCACGATGAAAAGATCCGTCGTGGGGAGCGGGGATAAAACAGGGGCTGTTCCCACGGAAGTCATCTTCGTCAACCTCCAGATGCCGTTCATGGGGGCTGGCGTGCTGGCATCTTGAGCAGCGGAAAGACCCGTTGATAGGACAAGCGCGGCTAAATAGCGTCGCATAGGTTTGTATCCTCCTGCTTTGTCATGAGACGCCGTTGACGGTCGGCGTGAAGTTCCTCCCTCCTTTGGCTCCCTTGCCTTACCGCTCCGAGCCTGGGATGACCAAGCCCCGGCACCCCTCCCGCCGCTCGCCAGCGTGACGGCCTGGGTCTCACGTCCGACGTCACGCTGCGCATCACCGCCGTCAGCGGCACCGCCGGACTGGCCCAACTCGAAGGTCAATTGAATGGCGCAGCAGGCGCCGGGCATACGCTCGGCGCTGCTCTCGAGGTCGCCATGGCCAGTCTCGCCGTGGAGTTGATCGGCCAAGTTGCCGCGTGTGCTGCCCGCTGGGTGCCGGGTGACGATGGGGCGATGGTGGCGGTCAGCATGACGCCCGCGCTTTTTGGTTTCGAAAAAGTCAGGTTATGGACGTTGGCTCTCTTCGTGCCATGCACAAGTACCTCGGCTCTAAGCTCCGCCACAACTCGCTCTGCCGGAAGGTGATGGGTTCGGAGTGTGTGAGGTGTGTCCCGCATGGCCAACTCAACGGGATGCACTACGAGCGCCATGGCCGCTTCAAGGCATGCTTGAAGATGATGTCGTGCAAGTCTCGGACCATGCGTCCTCCTGACCGCCCGAGCGGGGGCATCATGATTGTTCCAGTGCCTCTTTCTCTGGAGAGGTGATGCTGCCTCGGATGAAGCGGCAGTATTGGCCAACGACATGGAATATTCTGCAGTCCATCGGTAGTTTGCTCACGACGTCGACGACACTCCAAGGCAATGATGTCGACGTCTATTTTGCAATATCGGTATATAGATTCACTCACGGCAGGATGTCAATATCTATTCGCGGTAGGTGAATGTTGTTTCGATTATGGGACGTGCCGGGGGCTGAGAGTGAAGAGTTTGCTTGTTTCGGTTGTGTGCATTACCTTACTGATTGGTTGCGATTCCCATCGCTATGGACTTGCTCGTATCACAGAAGAAGAGGTCGTCGGTAAGTACGTCAATGGATACGGCTCCAGCTATGTTCTTCTCGATAATCACGAGGTGAGACTAAAAAGACCGGATGGCTCCGAGGTGGTGGGAATCTGGAAATTTGTGGCAGCCCCTGAGTTCTCTGCCGTCGACCTTAAGGTGTGTAAATATTATAGTACTGCGCCCGGCGAGTGCAGAACAGGCGTTGGTATTTACAGAAAACTGTTTTACTACTATGATAACAAATTGGTCTTGGGCGCCGATAGAGATGCGACGCGAAGTTTTCGTGAAAGTAGTGATGCTCTCAGAGCGCCCAGCAAAACCTCAGATTAGAGGGTGTTTGAAAAGGCTGTGCTGAACGATGTAAAAGCACCGTACCATCTTTTATGACACGCTTTCCAAGCGACCTCACGGATGCCGAGTGGGTCATTCTCGCACCCCTCCTGCCGGTCCCAGAACACCCCGGTCGACCACGCAAGTGGTCCTTGCGCCTCATCCTCGACGGCATCTTCTATTCGTTACGCACCGGCTGCGCCTGGCGGTACTTACCCGATCACTATCCGCCCTGGCAATCGGCCTTCCACTATTTCCACATTTGGCGCATTTCAGGCTTGTGGGAAGTGCTCAACGCACAACTTCGCGAGCGAGTTCGAGAAGCGGCAGGTCGACTCGCACAGCCCTCCGCGTGCATTCTCGACAGTCAAACCGTGAAAACCACCGAGCAAGGCGGCGTGAAGGGCTACGATGGAGGCAAGAAGATCAAGGGTCGCAAGCGCCACGTACTCGTCGACACTCAGGGTCTGCTGTTGAAGGTCAAGATCCTGGCGGCCAACGTGACGGACCGGCTCGGCGGTGAACTCTTGCTGCCGCTCGCCAAGCCGCTCTTTGCCCGATTGTCTCATCTGTTCGTGGATGGTGGGTACAAGGGCAAGTGGGTCGAGTGGGTCAAACAGACGTTGCACTGGACCGTGGAGGTGGTGCAGCGTCCGGATGCGAATATCCGCGGCTACTGGTTGCTAGAAGGGCACGAATTGACGCCGGAGCAGATCAAGACCTTGCGAGGGTTTCGAGATTTCAAGGTTATTCCGAGGCGCTGGGTGGTCGAGCGGACCTTCGCCTGGACGTCGAGAAATCGTCGATTGGCGAAGGATTACGAGCGCTTACCGGAAATGGGAGAGGCGCTGATGTACGCCGCGATGGTCCGCTTGATGCTCACTCGACTTGCAAGCGAGAAAAGTGCGTCCTGAATGTGTTCAAACACCCTCTAAGCACTGGCGGGATGGCAGTCGATGAGCCTGAAAGGTACACGTGCGCCAACGCCATAAGCTTGATGGCAAGTTCCTTGTGCTCTACAAAGCCTTCAGAGGGTGCTCAAAGGCTCGAGTCAGTTACGAGCGTCGCCATGCACGTTCCAATGTCCGTCCACTTGCTCGGGTCCACGTCGGTCTTGTCCTCGAAACGCGAGCCGCGCAACGTCCCCTTGAGCGTCGTGGCATTCGGTGTGAACGCGCGAATCGTGCACTCCAACCCGCGAATTGGCAAGACGTTCATCACCGTTCGGTAACGAACCGGACCGAACCAAACAAAGCGGATCACCTTGGCTTCAGGCGTAAAGCCAACATAGCCGAGGGGCCTGCTATCGCCCGCTGATACGTTGGATCGCGGCGCGAAGCTTGTCATTATATTCGTGTAACCCGCCGCATCCACGTTGCTGAACGTGTCGGGCGCCCCAGTCCATTCATCGAAGCGGTGGAGATGACGGTAGACGCAAACTGTCCATTATTGGCAAATTGACTGTACGTGGTCTCCAACGCCCAACTTTGTCCAACGCGAAGGGGAGTCGAATCGAGCGCATTGTTCAAGTTCGAGGCTATGGTCGTGGTGGCCGTCGGAGCGCACGCGACGAGTGCCAGAAGGACGAAGAGAGGAAGGAGCAGTCGTTTCACGGGCCCGAATGTAGTGTCTCGAGCAACGTGACGGCTGTGAGCTTTCGGTCTGCCCAAGCGTTGGAAGCTCGGGAAATCGCAGAGGCGCTTGTGAATCGCTTGCTGCCATGTCCCACCCCATAACGGAGTTCTTCAAGGGCGTTTCATGCGATCCAGCAGGATGAGGATCAGGGCCAAGAGGAAGAGCTGACCAAGATTCGACCATGCGGCGTAGATGTCATCTCGTGCAAATCCACGGATCGAAAGCGCCACGTTCGCAATCATCAGTACTCCAACAAGAATCCGGGTTCATTGCGTTTGCCCTTGCAGGCTACCTCGCAGTGACTATGTCCACGCGCTACATCAAGCACTGTGAGCCAACGAGCCGCCAACTCGATTTGCTATTGTGAAGCCGTACCATGACGCTTCACGCCTGGCACGCTCACCTTATAGGAGCAGCCCAGCTCGAGTCGAACGACGGACTCAACGTGCCGCTCGAACGCAAAACAGCCGCCTTGCTGGCTTACCTCGCCCTTGAAGGGCCGACGCGGCGCCCGCAACTCACGGAGCTCCTCTGGCCGGACACGCGCGAGGAGGCGGCTCGCAACAACCTCGTGCACCTGCTGCGCAAACTCCGCGGCCACACGGGCAGCGACCTGATCGAAGGCGGTGGAATCCTCACGCTTGCCAAAGGGATGTCCATCGACGCCTCGAGCGCTCGCGAAGCGTTCGTGCGTGGAGATCACACCACGTTCCTCTCCTTCGAAGGAGAGGTTCTCCAAGGCTTGACGTACGACGACTGCCCGGACCTCGACGAATGGGTGTACGGCGAGCGCGAGCGGCTCGACACGTGGCGGCGCATCGCGCTTCGTCAGGAAATCGAGCGTGTCCAGCAGACCGGCGATTACGATGGTGCGCTCGTGCACGCGTACACGCTGCTCGACCTCGATCCCACGTCGGAGGATGCCCACCGACGACTCATGCGCCTGCATTACCTGCGGGGCGACCGTCCCGCCGCGCTCCACGCGTACCAGAAGTGTCGTGACGTCCTTTGGCGGGAGCTGAACGTCGAGCCGCTGCCTGAAACGAACGACTTGGCGCGGGCCATCGAACGTGGCGCCGTGCCGACCTCCGTGCGCACCACGAATGTCGCACTTCCGCTCGCGGTGCTGCGCCCTCCCGTGCTCGTGGGACGCGAGCGCGAGTGGGAGCGGATGGAGGAAGCGTGGGCGCGTGGTCAGTACATCTACGTCATGGGCGACCCAGGGGTCGGAAAGACGCGCTTGGCGATGGACTTCGCTCGCAGCAAAGGCGTGGTGCTCGAGTTCAAAGGGCGGCATGGCGACGCGAACCAGCCGTTCACGTCGTCGGCCCGCAACTACCGCGCTTCCCTCGAGCGTCGGCCCGACGTCGTGCTCGAACCGTGGGTGCGCCGTGAACTCGGGCGGGTGCTGCCTGAATTCGCCGCGCATGGCGAGATCCTGCCGCCGCTGGGTCACAGCGATGACTTGCTGCGGTACCGCCGAGCGATGCTCGAACTTTGCCGTGCGGCGTGGAGCGACGTGGACGTCGTCCTCGTCGACGATATCCAGTTCTACGACCACCCCTCGCTCGTGGACGGCGTGTTTTTCTTCGGACAACCTGAGCATCCCGGTCACTTTCCGCGCGCCGTGTGCACGTTTCGACGAGGCGAGTTGCAGCCTGACATGCAGCGCGAAATCGACGAGCTGGTGCGACTCAGCTTGGCGGTCCTCATCGACGTGCCGAACCTCGCCATGACCGACACCCACGCGTTGCTCAGCGACTTGGGCGTACCTGACGATGAACGCTTCCGTGATCGGCTCGCGCGGTACTCGGGTGGCAGTCCCTTGTTCGCGCTGGAGATCGTCAAGCACCTCGTCGAAAGCGGCGCCTTCGAGACGGATGAAAACCTCGCGACCGTCAAGCTGCCGCTCACGCCGAAGGTGGGTGAAGTCATCGCGCGCCGCCTCGAGCGACTGTCCGCGCCCGCTCTCGGTGTGGCGCGCGCGGCGGCCGTGCTGCAAAGCGACTTCGACCTCGAGCAGATCGCGGAGGTGCTTGGAGGTGGCTTGCTGGACGTCGCGCAGGCGTGGGAGGAACTGGAGCGCGCGCAAGTCGTATCCGGAGATCGCTTCACGCACGACCTGGTGTACGAGGCGGTCGAGGCGGCCATGCCATCCTCGGTTCGTCAACTGCTGCATCGAAGTGTCGCTCGGATGCTCGAGCGATTCGGCAGCGGCGCGGCTCGCATCGCGCACCATTGGCGTGCCGGTGGCAAGGCGTCGACGGCCGCGCCATGGTGGGTGCGGGCCGGCGAGGATGCGTTGGAAGGTTTTCAGCTCGACGAGGCAGCGCGCTTCTTCGAAGCGGCCGCCGAAGAATTCGAGCGTGGCGGAGAGCACGCCCGAGCGTCCGACGTACGTTCGCGTATGGCTACTGTCAATATGAGGTCTTCGTGATGCAGCGAGGATAGGATCATCGACGCCATCGTGCTCCCGTGGATGGCGGGCGAGAAGGCGAAGGATCGCTGGTGGGCGGAAGGAACGCGAAGACTGACTTGAAGATCACCAAGGAGGGACCTCGAGTTTCAAACGGAAGGGTCCTCGCACATTCGCACATCATGAAAAAGAGTCGAGTGTCATCCTGACTTCAACGAGCCTCCAAGGGGAATCGTGAGCGTTGGAAGGAGACGCGAGTTTTGGATGTTCAGCCTCTTCAATCTGATCGTCACGATCCTTTTGACGGTGTTGGACGTGGCTCTGGGTCTCGGTGATGAGAATTTTGGAATTTTAAGTGGAATCTATGGCCTTGCCGTCCTCGTGCCCTCCATCGCGGTCGGCATTCGCCGCCTCCATGACACCGGCCGATCCGGCTGGTGGACCCTGATCGGCCTGGTACCGCTTGTTGGCGCCCTTGTTCTGCTGATCTTCGACGTCCAAGAAGGCGAAGCTGGAAGCAACAAGTGGGGACCGAACCCCAAGGCTGAAGTCAATCCGTACGCCGACAGCGCCTGAGGTCGAACCAAAACAAGCTCTGACACGACGACGAAGGCCAGAAGATCACTCTTGGCCTTCGTCGTCGAAACATTCATGCTACTTTCCGCACGACTGTGGACGTCGATGAGAATCTCGCTGGAGCAGGATCGTTTCGACCGAGCGCGGCTTGAATAACACGACCGCCCTCACAGGGGTTGACGTGTCGCTGTGCATGCCGCCGGTGTCCGTCCACGTACCCGACTCAAGTCATTGTCCACGCCGAGGAGTCATCCGGGTCAGTCGGAGGCGGCTGCGGAACGTAGGGCGGAAGGGATGCCAAGGATGACGATACGGCATCGTGTACCCGCGTAGCGTGCCCTGAAATCGAGTATTACCGGACCCGTACTGCGTCACGCGACATTCGAAGCAGTCGGTCGCCGTCTTGAGCGTCTTGGCAGGTTGCGTCCGTACGAACCACACCGCGTTCCCTCGCGCGTCGAAGCCCGCGTACCCGGACAGGGACGTGAATCGAGCGGTCGAACTGGACTCCAGTTCAGTGGTTAGGATCTTGCGGTCGTCCGCTTTGCTCGAGTTGCTGAACGTGTCGTGGCCGTCGGGGTGGGGATACTGCTTGAGTGGGATCGTGAATCCCACCGGTTGGTTCCGGTACGTTCCTTCGACGTGTCAAACTTGGTCTTGTTTGAAGGGCGTCTCGTTGAGCGTGTCGGCGGCGTTGGAAGTCGGACTCGGGGCGCACGCGGCGAGCAGGGTCGTGAGGGCCAAGGGTGCAAGAAGCATGAAGGAGGCTTTCACGGGGGAAGTGAGCACGCGGGGTGGTGCGTCGGCGGGCAACGGCTCAACGCCACCCCTCCGACCTATGTTGTCGTCACCCCGCTCGGAACGCCACAGCCTGAGGGCATGTCGCAAATCGTCGAGAACATTCAAGCTGTTAGAGCTCGGCCGTGAATCGGAGTGTCCGGGGACTCCCGAATCAATCGTTGGGAGGAACGCCTTCCGAGCGATCGGACCGAAAGATGGCCTTCAGCCCATTTTCAGACCTGATGTAAAATACCCACGGAAACACCAAGTACAACGCCGCATGAACCGCCAGGACCGTCGACAACGGTGCGTGCAAGGCAACGATGGCGAGTGTCACGAAAACCGAGCTGTCATGCCGAGCGACTACCAAAGGTACCCGACGTCCAAGGCTTTCACCCAGTTCCATCCATTCAAACGCTGGCACCCCGATGCTCAATCCTTGGCGATGTAAGTTGACAGCAAAACCAAATGGCAGCACATCGAACTCGATCCGGTGATGCCCTATGAATGCCACCGGCACTCCTGGGTCGATTCCAGTGAATTCCTCTGGAGGTCAGATGTTCACCATCCAGCCAGCCACGGCACGGCAGCAGCACGAGGAGGCGCTCGAACTCTTCAACGAGTACATCGAGGCGAACTGCTTGGCGCTCGAGCAGCACTACGGAATTGACTGGGACGCGGCAGCCACCCGTGAAGCGGATCGGGCGAACCTCAGGCTGTTCTTGGCTTCGTACGGTCGACTGTGGCTCGCACACCAGGCTGATGTTCCAGTCGGAGTGCTCGCCGTGAAGTTCCACGAAGACGGTGCGGCGGAACTCAAGCGCATGTATGTACGGCCTGACAGCCGACGGCATGGCATCGGCCGGGCGTTGCTTGAGCGCGCCATCGAGGACGCGAAGCTGCTGCGGTTGGACAGCGCGGAGTTCATGCACGAAGCACACGAGCTCTACCGAAGCGTGGGATTTCATATCACGCCTCCGTACTCGGGAAGCGAGATTCCACTCGACCTCCAACGACACTGGGTGTTCATGGAGTTACCGCTCGGGGAAGCTCGCGCTTCGCAGTTGGACGCTGGATGAGTCGAAGGCGAAGCTGACGGTACGTACCGCACCTCAATCTGGCCGCCATCTCATGCACTCGAACCCACGTCGGAATCGATAAAACGTCGACCTTCGACGATCACACTCTCGTTCGCACGGCTGACGTGCTTGCTCACCCGTGAAGTAGGAACCGTTGTTTTCCCCGAGGCTCCGCCAATGGCAAGCTGGTTTCCAACATCAAGCGCTGTGATGATCGCCGTTCGACGACATCGAATGGGACACTCTCGAGTTGAGTGTCATCGTGGAAGACCGTGATCTTCACGAGATTTCAACCGCGCCTCGAATTCATGGCGAACACATCCCGGCGAACGAGCTCGCTCGACGTTCGGCACGTTTGCTCGCTCGAAAAGCGGGCTGCTTCCGTCTCGGGCAGGTCGAGGAGACGGCCTTGCAATTGGTACTGCGCGGCCTGTGCAGGGGGAGATTTTTATGGCAGGGACCTCCTTCGACCTTGTGGGTGCGTGCCTCGGGTTGGGCGGAGGGCGGGTTGAATTGGGAGTGGCTTTCAGCATACGGGCCCACGGCGTTGCGTGAGCAAAGGAGCGGCTGAACAGCCGCATAGCCGCTAAAGCGAGCGTCATAGCTCAGCCATGCCGCAAGGCGCATGTTGGGCTCACGACCATCATTCCTCACCCCTCAGGAGCCTGCATGACCGACCTCACCGACTTGTCCTCACCGACTTGTCCGCCGCCGTCCTCGCCCGCCTCGTCGCTCAGAAGCAGTGCTCGTCGCTCGAAGTCGTCGACGCGTACATCGCGCGTTGCGAGCGCGCGGTCGCGCTCGGGGCCCTCGTGCTGCCCGCCTTCGACGAGGCGAGGCGCGAGGCGCGCCACCTCGACGAGCGTCTCGCGCGTGGCGACCGCGCAGGGCCGTTGCACGGCGTGCCCCTGACGGTCAAAGACTGGATCGAGGTCGCGGGCTTGCCATGCCTCGCGGGCGACGAGGCCCGCCGCGGAGTCATCTGCCGCGAGGACGCCTCAGCCGTCGCTCGCCTGCGCGAAGCTGGAGGCGTCGTGCTCGGCAAGAGTGCCGTGCTACCCGATACGGCGGTGTACGGCCGCGTGTCTCACCCGCGGGGAGCGCACCTCAGTCCCGGCGGGTCGAGTTCCGGCGAGGCGGTGCTCGTCGCGACACATTGCAGTCCGCTCGGACTCGGCAGCGATTCGGGCGGCTCGATTCGCCAGCCTGCGGCGTTCTGCGGCGTCTTCGGACTCAAGCCGACGTCAGGCCGAGTGCCCCTCACAGGGCACGTGCCGCGCATCAATCCGCTCGCCGATCCGCGCACGGTGATCGGCCCCCTCGCCCGCTCGGTCGAGGACCTCGAGCTCGCGCTTCACGTCGTCGCGGGCGAGGACGGACGCGACGCGAGCGTCGTGCCCGCGCACTTGGGCCGCGCGAGCGAGGTGCGTGTCGAGGCGCTCCGTGTCGCCTTCTTCGACGCCTTCGCGGGCGAGGACGGCGAGACGCGCGTGAGCGAGGACGCCTCACGGGTGACGAGGTCGGCGGCGGCGGCGCTCGCGCACCTCGGCTGTGAGGTCGTCGAGGCCGCACCACCGAACCTCGGGGCGGCGATGCGCCTCACGCGGCAGTACTGGGCGCGGCCCGAATCCGCGTCGTGGGACGAGTGGGAACCGGACGGGCGCTCGACGCTCACCGCCGACGAGGTCGAGCGCCATCTCTTCGAGTGGGACCGCTTTCGCCGCGAGGTCCTGCGCTTCATGGAAAGCGTGGACGTCGTGCTGACGCCCGTGACGCGCGGCGGCGCGGTGCGTCACGGCGAGGACGAGGGCGGCATCGACTTCACGGCCCCGTGGAGCCTAACGGGTCAACCGGCCGTCGTCGTGCCGTTCGGAGAAACGCGCGATTCGCGACCGCTCGGTGTGCAGATCGTGGCGAGGTCGTGGCGCGAGGACGGCGCACTCGCGGTCGCGCGCCTTCTTGAGCAGGCGCGCCTTCCTGCTGCTCGCGGATGAGGCGTCACGGTCGTTGCACCAGCTCGGCGAGGAGGTACTCCAAGCGCGTCTGCGCGTTCTCCTGGCTGCCGTACACGCTGCGCAGCAGCGTTCCATCGACCGCGAATGCCAACCAATGCGGCGTGCCTTCGGTTTGCCATGTCTCGGCGATGTGCCCGTCAAGGTCGAGCGCGACGGGAAACGGGAGCTTGGCGAAGGACTCGGCGAAGCGCCGCACGGTCGGCTCGACTCGGTCGCGTTCGAGAAGTCGGTGCCCACGCGACGTGTGAATTCCAAGGACGTTCACTTGACCGCCGTACTCGTGATGCAAGCGCTTCAGAAAGGGAATACCCCGCGTGACGCAAGCCGCGCACTCCACATTGAAGAACATCACGAGCCCCGGCCGACTCCATTGTGGCGGAGCTGGCAAGGGCTCGCCATGAACGAAATCCTGCGTTTGAGGCCAGGAAACACGAAGCATACCCGAGGGTACTCCAGTCCCGTCGAGGCGGCGCGGCAAGCGACGTTGACGCGTCGACAAAAATCGTTCGGTCCAATGCACACGGGCAATAAGGCGGCACGTCCGGACCTGAACAGTATGGTCACGAGTTCCACGAGCCACCGTTGATCCCGGTGCAGCCGGGGAACGGTCGGCACCTCAAGATGAAGTGCGCATGCGCCATACGCCCACCGTCGGAACAAAGCCGAGACGTTCGTTGACGCGCAGCATCGCCGCGTTCCGCGCGTCGTTGTCCGTCTGCATGCATGTTCCACCCTCGTTGCGCGCCGCGCGGGCCGACAAGGCCTTGAGAGCGGCGCTCAAACCACTGCCGCGCTCGTCCCGCGCGACGCCCGTTCCCCAAATCATCATGGTGCCGTCCTGGCGCGGTGAGCGCACCAGCGTGAAGCCGACGGGTCTGTCTGCCCGCATCGCGACGAACGAGGCAACCCGGGACGTGAAGGGATTGCGAATCACGCCGCGCTCGAAGTGCTCGAACGGTTCCTGTGCGCGGTGTGCGGCCGTCGGCTCGTCCTGCATGACGGCGCTCACGAGGGCGTGCAGGTCTTGCGCCGCATGGTGCTCCAGCCAAGAGTGCAGCGGCACGAATCGTACGCCCTCGCGTTCCACACGCGTCACCTGCGCCGCGAATCGCTCGAACGAGAATGCTTCGAGCGGCAAGACCGACGCGAACGAGTGCGAGGCCACGTGCAACCCTCGCCGTTCTGCCCATGCCCGGCTGGTAGGGTCCGCGTCGAGCACACGTCCTTCCACGCCCACCGGACGCGCCGAGTCCAAGAAAGGTCCCAAAGCCTCCAAAAGGGTGCGAGCGACGCCTTCGCCGCGTCGCTCTCGATCGACGATCACGTGGACATTGAACCAGCCGGGCAAGTTCCCCGCACCGTGCTGGAGCGTGGCGGCGCCCACGAGTCGTTGCGCGTCGAACGCGAGGAGTCGCGCGAATGGCGCGTCGGGAACTCGGAGCGATTCCACGAGATTGAAGCGATCAAGGGAAATCGGCGAGTGGTAGCTCTGGTTGAAAAGCGTCAGGAAGCGCTCGGCGTTCTCAGGGCGATAGGACTGGAGGGTGAGGCGGGACACACTCCATGATGTCGACGATTGCGGAAGCGTGGCAAGCGATCAAGGCACGTGAACGGCCCTCAGAACAAGAGGCGCGGCTCGTCGTGCACGTTCCACCCCTCGGCGCTCGGAACGACGCCAATCCGAAGTGTGTGGCGCACGGCAGCACGATTTGTCCGGCGCTTCGCGCTTGAAAGATCCAGCCGAGGCTGCTCGAGGGGCATTCACGCTCGGAGCAGGGCTTGAACGCTCGAACGCCTGACTGCCGAAGCCGAGTGTCGCCTCGGTGACGCCCACTCGGTACCTGGGCGTCGGGTATGACCGCCAGAGAAGCAAGTCGTCAACCTACGCTTACACGACGTGCAATGACGACCTGCCTCGAGAACCGCGTGATCAGGCGGGCGCGGTTTCACGCACGTGCAACTCGGAAAGCAAGGCGCCGCTGTCAATGCGCGAAACGTGCACGTCCACGACGTCCCCTTCGTCCACCGCGAAGGCGACGCTGCCCGGCGGCAACTCCAACGCGCGGCGCACGAACGCCCCGAGCACCGCCTCTTCGCCTATCGATAGGTTCACGTTCGCCTCGTCGGCGTCCGACCGACTGTTGACGCGCGCGTGAAACGCGGCGGCATCCTCCTCGGGTCGGCGGCGGTACCTTTCCGTGCCGCCCCCTTTCCCCAGGACGAGCACTTCCCGCGCGCGGCCCGCCGCGTGCACGAGCGCGAGGTCCCACAACGTGGCGCGCCCACCACTCTCGAAGTGCGCGTCGACGTCCCGCACGACCTTCCCGAGCGCATGCTTGTACGTGCCGACGCGGTGCATGCCGCCGCGCGGCTTGACCTTCACGTCCAGCCAGCGCAGCGTGCGCCGCGCGAAGTCAACGCACAGCGGCGCTGCCACTTTCCCACTGCCCGAGAGGTCGAAGCGTTGCTCGACGCTGCGCGCGTTGAATACCTTCCCGACCCGCTCGGCGCGCAGCATCACGCCCGCGAACGCTTCGGGCATCACGTCGAACGCGACGTCGTTGTAACTGAAGATCACCGGCACCGCGTACCGCACGCCCGCGCCGCGCAGCGCGTCCACGTCGAGGTCGAGGAACTCCGACGCTCCCTCGGGCGCGGGCGCGCTCGTGAAGTCACCGGAATGCACGGCGCCCGCGCCGAAGCGCAAGTTCGTGAAGTCGCACAAGCCCACGAAGGTCCACGCGTCGTCATAGAACGCCACGCTGAGGTCGAGGTCCACTCGTATGTCCTGCGGTTGCACCCAGTGCACGAAGAGGCGCAGAAAGCGCTCGGGCGGTACGTCGAGGTGCGCGCCTCGTGGCCAGGCGACGAGCGCGCGCGACGCTTTGCGCGCCGCGACCGGTACGGGCACGCGCGCGAGTCCTTCGTCGAGCACGGCGCGCTCGAAGGACGGCAAGGCGCTCGCGCGCCTCACGAGCTCCGCGTCGAACACGGCCGTGAACGGCGCGGTCACCTCGTGCGGGAGAAGCGGGCGCGTATCGTCGATCGCGCGCGCGTGCGCCGCGTCGCCTTTCGGAAAGAACACCCGGCGCGCGTGAGGCTCGTGGCGACGGGCGAGATGTGCGCTGAGGCTCAGCAACATCGGAGCCGTCAGGCGCGGCGCGACTGCCCGCGCGGTCGCTTCGACGTCGGCGAGCAACGCGGGCTCGCGCGCGACGACTTCGCGCAGCAACTTGTCGAAGCGCCGCCCGAACTCTCCCGGACGCTGCCGCAAGAGACGCAGCGCGTCATGCACGTCGTGACGCGCGAAGGCCGTTTCGACGTCGCCGCTCCACGCGCGGTACCGCACGACGTTCCCGCTGAGTCGCGTGCCGCGTACGGCGTTCGCCGCGCTTTCCACGCGGTGCGCGAGCGCGTCGTCGCGCAAGGCCGTGCCGCGCAGCACCGCGAACGCGAGCGCGACGCTCTGAAAGCGCGCGGCGTGCTCGAACGGGTGCAGCATCTCGCCCGCCCGCTTCCAATCGCCGGGGTGACGGCCGAGGTCCTCCACGAGCGCCTCAAACCGGAGCGAGTCGAGCGCGCCGAGCAGCACGCGCCGTAGCGCGCGCGGCATGGAAGAGACGTTCGCCGCTTCCGTAAGCGTGCCGTTCCCGCCGCCGTACGCGTCGATGACGCGCAGGACGTCCGTCGCCGTCTTGAGGTGCCGGGGCAGCACGGCGAGGGCCGCGTCGCGCGTGCGCTCGCTTCGCAGCAGCGTGGTGAACGCGAACGCCATCGTTTCACGCATCGGCACGACGTCCGGCACCACTGTCAGGGCCTCGCCCTCGAGCGAGATCAGCAGCACCGCGAGGCTCTCGCGATCTTGAGGCGACAGTGGCGTCGTGCGGCTCAGCAGACGCGTGAGGAGCGCGGTCGCTTCCACGTGCACGTTCCCGCCGAGGTGCAAGGCGCGCAACCGCGTGGGCTCGCGTGACGCTTCCTCCGCGGGAAGGGCGGGCGTGGCGAGGCGGCGGTGGCAGATGGGGCACCCGCCGAACTCCGCCGGGTCGAAGGTGCCGTACGCGCACGCGCGCTCAGGCGCGCTGTGCGGCCCGACGTGCGTGCTCGCACCACGAGGAAGGTCGTCGTGGTCGAGCGCGCACGGTTCGCCCGGATCGCGCGCCGACCACGTCAGCACGCGCCGCAAGTAGAACGCGAACGTGTCGTTGGGCGTCGTCAGGGGAAAACGGCGGAAGAGCGTGACGTGCGTCGCGTGCGCGCCGACGTTTCGCTCGAGGGTCCGCGTGAGGTGCTCGCCGACGTGGCGGAGGGTCACGTCGTCGAGAGTGCGCAGAGCGACGTGGAGATCTTCGGTCAGGACGTACCCCAACTCGAACAAACGCCGTTCCAACGCACGCAGCGCCTTCACCGCGTTGCCCGGTCGTGCGTGCGCGGGCGACGCGGCAGGCAGGAACACCCGCTTGGAGGTGCGGAGCAGCAGCGTGGTCAAGTCGTCGTTCGCGTGGAAGGTCATGGGCACCTCGAGATGGAAAAGCGCCGCTGGAAAGCGGGCGCGCTGCGTGTTTGAGTTTCAATCAAGCGGAGAAGGAAGCGCGCCCTGAGCCAGCGGCGATGAATTGCGAGGCGGAAAGCGGACACGCTGCGAACTGGACAGGTTAGGAGAAGGAAGCGCGTCCTGAGCCGCCGATCGTCAGCGTAGCAAGCGTGGCGCGGCGTGTCCTGCGCCTGTTCGCTCAGGGGCGCTGAGCGCATCGGCGTAGTCCGGGCGCCGAGCGTGAAGAGGCGGACGGCAACGCGCGGCGCCTTCACGTACATGCGTTCGAGGTTGCTGCGAAGGCGAGCACGCGGAGCGGTGAGCACACTCCATTCGCTGATGGATCGGCACGGCGGTGACGGCGCCCACGCGGTCCTTGCCAGACGTGCACTGCACCCCCAGCGGCAAGGGCGGCGTCGCGTCACACCGGGAAACCGCGGCGTCGTGACGAGGCACCTCGGGACTCGACGTTCGAGCAGATGCGCGCCCTCCGACGACTGGAACACGCCGAGCTTTCCCGCGTGCGATCCGGAACGGTGGAAACGTGATGACCTCGCCGTGGGTTCGTCATTGTCGGGGTCCGTACAACCTCGACTTACGCGCCGCCACGGGCACCGTCGGGTGACAACGCGCTACGAGAAACTGGCGAAGGGTGCTGCCCCGAAAGCTCCTTTTTGCCTTCACGTCGTAACCACCTCCATCGGCTTGGCAACGGGGGAGACGAAGAAGACAAGCTCGCGCAAAGCCGGAGAGCGGCGGCGACGTGGAAGTCACCTCGCAAAGGCCGTTCAGGGAAACTGGAATTCGATCTTGCTTTGCGCGGCGCACCCCCTGATGTCTTCGAATTCGACAACCGTACTGCCCGCGAAGGGCGCGTTCGCTCGCCCGGTGGTGTTCCGCACGACGAGTGGCGTGAGAGAGCCGTCCGACTCCACGTACGCGACCTTGAGTTCGTAGCGGGCGAGGGGCAGTTCGTTCAAGTCGAAGGACGTACTGTCGGTGCTCCAGCCACCTTTGGCCACGGAAACCACGGTGTCGACGCCTGGGACGCGCGCGCCGTCGACCGCGTTTCCGAGGGGGCGCAAGGTCACCTTGAACTTGTTGACGCGCTGATCTCCGATGAACCGGGGACGCTCGGCCGGATTGGTGGTCACCACGAATTGCTGCGCGACGATCAAGTGCGCGACGTTCGTGTCGATCTTGAAGTGCCTCACCGCGCCGTCGGCGGCGAAGAACAATGCTCCGTCACCGTACGGTAGGCTCGGCAGGCACATCGGCATGTCCAGCCACGACACGCTTGTGCTCGCCGTCGCCTTCCAAGCCACTTCAGGCGTGAGGCGCGCCTTGTACGCGCCCTTGGCGTCCGTTCGGTACTCTCCGAGACTGTGCACGAAGTACCCGCTCACCGCCGGGTCGATCTTCACGGAGGCGCCCGGCAAGGGACGTCCGAGCGAATCGAACACTTGTCCCGTGACGTATCCGGGTTGCCCTTTCGTGATCACGGGAGACGGATTCGCCGCTCGAGCCGCCGTCGGCTGTTCCAAGGAAGCGGGCTCGCCGACTTTGGCGAGTCGCAACGCGATGTTCGCACGGGGCGCTTTCACTTCGAGCGCTTGACCGTCGGCGCTCGTGAGGCGCGCCACGTAGTCGCCGTCGTCGAATTGCTCGTTGCGATTCACGTCCTTCCAAGCGACGAGACGGTAGGCGCTGCTTTCCAACCCCTCGATCTTGAACGACGCCTTCGTGCCCGCCACGTCGAGGGCCATCATCTTGCTGGCGTTCTCGTCGCACCCGTCGCCTCGCACGACGCAAGCGATCACGACGGTTCCCTCGAGGTTCACGCCCTTCGGCGCTTCCACCGTGCCCGACAAGGAACGGTCGCCGTTCGACGTCGAAGAGCGGCCTCGCACCGTCATGGAAAAGGCGAGGTTCGTGCCGGGCGCGGCGACTCGACCGGGCGTGCCACTTCCCGCCTTGCTGAAAAAGCCCGAGTAGTCGCCGTCGTCCATGTCACCGGAGCCGTTCATGTCTTTCCAGGCGATCAACTGGTACTCGCCCGCTTTCTTAACCGTGAGGGAGAACGCGGCGTGAGGCCCGCTCGCGGTAACTTGTGTCCCGACCGAAAATTGCTCGTCGCACGCGTCACCCTTTGGAAAGCAGGCGATGACGTGGGTGCCTTTCACGTTTCCGCCGCTCGGCGCGGAGACGGTGCCGGACAGCGTGAGGGGGGCGGCGGTCGCGAGACCCAGGGTGAGCAGGGCGAGCGTCAAGGTGTGGCGCATGGAATCTTTCCTCCGAGATGAAGGTAGATAACGCGGCATGGCCCCGTCGTGATGACGAGGGGGCGGCCCGTCGTGTCGAGCTTCGTGCCGAAACCGCGTGCAGCAGACAGGTTTTCCCTCTCGGCCGTCGTTTCCTCCCTGTCATCCGGTTGCCATGTCGAATCGACGAGCACGAACGCCCTCGTCTTTCTCGTGAACCGCCTTGCGCGTGAGGATGGAGGTTGAGATACCTTGGGGCATCATGACCGGGTCTTCCGATTGGCGATTCACGCTGCTTGGCAGTCCTCAGCTGATCGCGCCCGACGGGCGTTTCATTCGTTGCGAGGGCAAGACGCTCGCGCTCCTGGCCTACCTCGCCGTCGAAGGCGCGACGTCGCGCGCCCGCCTGGTGAGCTTGTTGTGGCCCGAGACCGAGGAAAGCGCCGCGCGAAACAACCTTGTGCACTTGCTGCGCCGCCTACGAAAAGCGTGCGGTGCTTCCTTGGTGCCAGGGCACGAAACGCTGGCGCTCGGCCCCGAGGTACGAACGGACATCGCCGACGTGCAGGACCATTCGGGCGCGTATGAAGCTGGAGACGCACTTCCCGACGGGGCGTTTTTGGACGGCGTGGACTATGACGACCTTCCCGACCTCGCCGATTGGCTGCTCGCCGCGCGCGAGCAGTTCAGCATGCGGCGCCTGCAGTCGTACCATCGGCGTATCGATCGGCTTCAAGCTGCCGGTCGAGTTTCCGACGCGATCGCGGTCGCCGAGCGCCTCCTGGTCCTCGATCCACTCTCCGAGGAGACGTGGCGCACCTTGATGCGCCTGCACTCGCACGCGGGCGACCGTCCGGCCGCGCTTCGGGCATATCGGCGCTGTAAAGACTTGTTGAGGCGTGAACTCGACGCCGAGCCGTCCGCGCCGACCGCGCGGCTCGCTCGGGAAATCGACTTGGGCGTCGTGAACGCCGACGCGTCGGATGGGCGTCTGCCCATCGCGGTGCTGCGCCCGCCGCGCCTCGTGGGCCGCGACGTCGCGTGGGCGGAGATGGAGGACGCTTGGGCGGCGGGCAAGCAGATCTTCGTCTTCGGCGATCCAGGAGCCGGAAAGACGCGCCTCGCGCAGGATTTTTTGCGCAGCAAGGGAACGTGGCTGTACTTGCCGAGCCGCCCGGGCGACCGCGACGTCCCGTTCATGGCCGCCGCTCGCAACGCCCGCGCCCGACTCGCCGCCGCACCGGACGCCGCGTTGTCACCGTGGGTGCGCCGCGAACTGTCACGCTTGCTGCCGGAGCTTCGCGACGACGACGATCTCGCGCCGCTCGGTGCGGACTCCGAGCGCTACATGTTTTTCCTCGCGCACCTGGAGATGGTGCGGGCGACGGCCTCGACTTACCAGGCGACGCTCAACGACGACATTCAGTACTACGACAGCGCCACGATGGACTTGGGCGCCTTCATGTTCTCGCACGTCCTCGCCGAGGGTTCAGGTCCGTCGGCGCGGTTCATCTCGGTGTGCCGTCGGGGAGAGCTGACATCTCACCAAGAAGTGCTCATCGAGCGTCTCGTCATGGCGGGCTTGGCCGTGCGTGTGGACTTGACTCCCCTCGAACCGGAGGACGTCGTGTCCTTGTTGCGTGACTTGCCGCTTCCCGAGTCGCTCGGCACACGCTTGCCGATTCGAGATCTCGCCGCCCGCCTTCACGAGTACGGCGGCGGCAATCCTCAGTTCGTGCTCGAGGCGATTCGGCACGTCATCGAAACGGGTGACGTCGAGACCCTCCTCGAACCCAAGCGCTTGACGCGTGGTCACGCGGCCCTCGTGGAGCGTCGCCTCGCTCGTCTGTCGAGCGCGGCCCTTCAAGTGGCGCGGGCGGCGGCCGTTCTGCGTGCCGACTTCACGTTGGAGCAGATCTCGGAAGTGCTGGGCGTCACCGTCTTCGACACGGCGAACGCGTGGGAGGAACTCGACGCCGCTCAAGTGGTCGCCGGGGAAAGCTTCAGTCACGACCTCGTGGCCGAAGCGATCCTGACGAGCACGCCTGCACACGTTCGCAAGTTGCTGCACCGCGCGGCGGCGCGCGTCCTCGCCCGATACGACGCCGCGCCCGCACGAGTCGCGCGACAATGGCTCGACGGCGGTGACGCGGGCCAAAGCGCGCCTTGGTGGCTGCGGGCCGCTCGAGCGGCCGAAGAGACGCTGCGCTTCAGGGAAGCGACCGAATTCTACGCCGCGGCGGCCGAGGCCTTCGACAAGAGCGCCGACATGGAAGCGGCCGATCGGGCGAGGCGCGAGCAAGCACGGGTGACGGCGGCGATGACTTCGGTGGGTTGAGCGCGACCGTCGTTTCACGCGGTGTCGACCATCGTTTGCTAGTGTGGAGGCACCATGACCGGACCGGGAGAGTGGCGGCTGTCGCTGCTGGGCTTGGGACGCCTCGTCGCGCCTGATGGTCGTCGCGTGCGGTGCGAGGGACGCCCTTTGGCCGCCTTGGCCTTCCTGGCCTTGCAGGGGCCCACGATGCGCTCGCGCCTCGCGGGTCTGCTGTGGCCCGACAACACCGAAAGCGTCGCCCGCAACAACTTGGTGCAGCTCTTGCGCCGCCTCGCGGCCGCGTGCGGCACCGATCTGGTCGATCCGCACGACCCGCTGACGCTGCGAGACATCGTGCGAACCGACGTCGACGTTCTCGTCTGCGCCTTCGAGGGCGACGAGGAAGAGGTCGAGGTTCCCGACCACGTCCTGCTCGACGGCCTGTCCTTTCCCGAGGCCCACGAGCTTCAAGATTGGCTTCGCGCTCAACGCGAACGGCTCGACGGTCTCCGCGCGAGGCACTTGATGAGGAGAGCGCAGCGCAAGGAAGTGCAGGGTGACTGGCCGAACGCGCTCGCGTTCACACGCCGCGCGCTGCACTTCGATCCCGTGTCCGAGGACGCGTACCGCCGCCTCATGCGCCTGCATTATCTCAACGGCGACCCGGCGGCGGCGCGCGCCGCGTACGAGCGCTGCGCCGACGTGCTGCGGACCGAACTGCACACCGAGCCGCTTCCCGAGACGCGCGCCCTCGCCGAGGACATCTTGCGCGGCGAGGCGGTGGCTCACGTGGCTCCTCCTCGACGGCAAGTTCCTCGAAGCGCCCTTCGGCCGCCCGTTCTCCTCGGTCGTGAAACGGCGTGGGAGCGCATGGAGAAGGGATGGGCGAACGGACAACTGATCTTCGTGACGGGCGAGCCCGGCATGGGAAAGACTCGTCTCGTCGCCGACTTCGCCGCGTCCAAGGGGCGCGTGCTGGCCCTGGAAGGACGACCGGGCGACGACGCCGCTCCGTTCACGGCCACCGCCCGCAACGTTCGCCGGATCCTCGACGCGAATCCCGACGTGTCGCTCGACGCCTGGACGCGCGACGCGCTACAGCCGCTCGTTCCCGAGTTGGGTGACGTGCACGGCGTGCGCGCGCAACTCGGCGCCCGCTTGCAAGACGCCGTGGGCGCCGTGTTCGAGCGAGGCTTGCGGCACGTGGACGTGTTGACGGTGGACGACATGCAGTACTGCGATCTTGCGACGATCGAGGCGGGATTCATCTTGTTCGGATCGGCCTTTCCTTTGGGAGGCGCGAGCGGCATTCCGCACGTGCTCGCCGCGTACCGCCGCGGAGAATTGTCGCCGGAAGCCGAAGCGTTCGTACAACAGCAAGTCGTGGCGGGCAAGGCCGTCCTGATCGAACTCGACGCGCTGGACGAAGCGAGCGTTCATCGCCTGCTCGGCGACCTCGACGTTCCTGAGCTCGTCGGTCTCGCTTCGAGGCTCACGCGGTTCTCGAACGGAAACCCGCAGTTTTTGCTCGAAGCGGTCAAGCACCTCGTGGAAACGAACGGAGTGCGCCCGCACGCCGACACGCTGCCTTTACCGCCGAAGGTGGGCGAGGTGTTGACGCGCCGCTTGCAACAATTGTCCGTGCCCGCACTGCAAACGGCTCGCGCGGCCGCCGTGCTGCAAAGCGACTTCACGCTGGATCTCGTCGCCGAAGTGCTGGGCGCTCCCTTGCTGACCACGGCGAGCGCTTGGGAGGAACTCGAGCGGGCGCAGATTATGAACGGAGAGCGCTTCACGCACGATCTCGTGTACGAAGCGCTCGTAGCGGCGATTCCCGAGGCGGTCCGCAAGCTTTTGCACCGCAGCGCCGCCCGCGTCTTGACACGCCACGCCGCGTCCCCGGGGCGCGTGGCCCGCCATTGGCTGATCGGGGGAGAGCACGCGCGCGCCGCTCCCCTGTTGCTGGAAGCGGGCGTGGAAGCCGAGGCGACGTCTCGCTGGCAAGAAGCGCACGACTTCTACACCTTGGCGATGACGTCGTACGACGCGATCGGCGACGCGGCGGGACACGCCTCGGCGAGCTCGGCGCGCGGCAAGGTGCAGGAACGGTTGACGGTCGCGGCGAGCGCGGCGCTTCACGCTTGAAGCGATCGAAAGGGCGAGGCCGAACGGGACGCGCGGCAAGTCGACGAAGCACCCAGCGGCCAGGCCCGGAGGTTGGAAAGGTCGATGGAGTTCACGCTGGAATGAAGCTCGCGCCGCTCGCCACCTTCGCGTGACCCGCCATCGTCTCGGACGCCGTGAAGTCTTCCATGCCGCCGTTCACGACGAGCGGCGTGAACTTCATGGGACCTGAAGCTCGGCTCGGCGACGATGAGGCTTACCTTGGCCTTGTACGGCCCTCGAACTTCGTCGCCGCCCGACGTCCGTCCACGTCGGTGACGGCCCGCGACACGTTCGAATCAAGAGTGGTCTCGCTTAGCTTCGTGACGATCTGGCGGCGCGGCGGGGAGTCGCACCGTCACACGAAGTCCCCCGGCGGCCCGAGGCGTGAGGGAAAGGGTTCCGTCGTGTGCTCGGGTGATGCTGTTGACGATCGCCAAGCCCAAACCGACGCCCGCGTGATCGGTGGCGGTACGCTCGGTGCCGCGAAGAAACGGCTCGACGAGCGTGGCTACCAACTCGGGGGGAAGGTTCTCGCCGGTGTTCTCGACGGTGAGCGCCACGCCGCGCCCGTGAACGCTGGCCGTGATCCACACGCGGCCCTGCTCGGACAGATTGTGGACGATCGCGTTGTGCACGAGGTTCGTCGTCAACTGCAGCAGAAGCGTGCGTGATCCGATGGTGGGCGTCACGTCACCGGAAGTCTCGATCCTGACGCCGCGTTTCTCTGCGAGGGGAAGGAGCGTTTCCGTGGCTTCTTCCGCGACGAGGGACAAGTCGACGTGTTCTGGCGTGAAGGACCGCTGATCGGCGCGGCTCAGCACGAGAAGCGCTTCGGTGAGGCCGACCGCCCGGGTGTTGACCGCGTGAAGGCGGTCGATCAGCTCGTCGGTGTCGCGATTCGGATCTTTGCGGGCCACGTCGAGCAGCGTCCGCGTGATCGCCAGGGGCGTGCGCAACTCGTGGGAGGCGTTGGCTGCGAATCTCCGCTGTTCGCGTACGTGCGCTTCGAGGCGCGCGAGCATGGCGTCGAAAGCGTCGGCGAGTTCGCGAAACTCGTCTTCGTGGCCCGCGAGCCGGATTCGATGAGAGAGCGAGCCGGTCGCGGCGAGGCGCGTGGCGTCGGTGATTCGCGTCAGGGGAGCGAGAATTCGTCCGGCGAGCAGCCAACCCCCGACGAGCCCGAAGACCAGGAGGAAGATCAGCACCACCGCTGCCTTGGGAACGAAGGCGCGCACCAAATCCGAGCGATTCGGGACGAAGAGCGGGCGAACCGACCCTGGAGCGGACGAGCTCGCTCCCGTCGCCACGTGGTTCGGTGAGGACCGTGGCTGGATTTGGATCTCCTCGGGGACATACCGTAGCAGGAACACCCACACCACCAGCAGCAGCAAAGTGCCCGCCAGCATCAGAAATGCGGCGTAACTGAGGGTGAGTTTGAAGCGAACGCTCACTCCGGGCGTTCTACCCACGGCGTTCCCACTCGCGCTCGGCGCCGGGCACCGTGTCGATGCGGTAGCCGACGCCGGGCACCGTGGCGATCAGCCACGGTTCGCCGAGCCGCTTTCGCAACGCCGAGACGGTGATGCGCACGGCGTTGGTGAAAGGATCGGCGCTTTCGTCCCAAGCCCGCTTCAAGAGCTCCTCGGCGCTGACGACCCCACCCTCGGCGGCGACCAGGATTTCGAGCACGGCGAACTGCTTCCTGGTCAGCGCCACGTGACGGCCGTCCCGGTAGACTTCGCGCCGAAACGGGTCCAAGCGTAAGCTTCCGAGCTCCCGAACGGGCGGCCTGCTGTAGGCGCGGCGTCGATCGAGGGCCCTGAGCCTGAGTACGAGCTCTTGCAACTCGAACGGCTTGGTGAGGTAATCATCGGCGCCGAGCTCGAATCCGGAGGCCTTGTCGTCGAGTCGGTCGGCAGCGGTGAGCATCAGGATCGGCGTGCCGCTGCCCGAGGCGACGATGCTTCGCGCGATTTCGTCACCGGAAGGTCCGGGAATGTCACGGTCGAGGATGGCGATGTCGTAAGCGTTGATGCTCAGCAACTCCAAAGCGGTATCACCGTCACCGGCGATATCGGCGGCGATCGCCTCCAGCCGCAGGCCGTCGCGAATGGCCTGCGCCAAGTAGGGTTCGTCCTCGACGATCAACACACGCATGCGCTTCATGCTCCCAGTCGGAGCATATCGTCGGCATATCGAAAATTACATACGCTCCGACAACGCCTCGCGGCCTTCACTGAAGGCATGTCCTCCCGTCACCCGACTCGATCGGCGCCCCGCGCTCCACGACGCACCGTCCTCGCTTCCATGGTCCTCGTCGGCGCGGCCATTCTCGTCGCCTACCACGACGAGTCGTCGGCCGCTCCGTCTCCGGCACCCTCGTCCATCACCGCGCCACCGCTTTCGCCCCGCCCGCCCGCTCGTCTTTCCGGCGAGGAAGACGGAGTCGTTCCTCCCGGCGTGACCATCTTCGAGGACGAATACCCCGCCGTGGCGAAGCTCAGTCCCGACCTCCGCCGCGCCCTTCGAAGCGCGGCAGCAGACGCTTCGAAAGATGGCGTGACGCTCCTCGTCAAGAGCGGTTGGCGATCCCGCGCGTACCAGAACGAGCTTCTTCGTGAGGCGGTCTCGAAGTACGGTTCGGTCGCGCGAGCTGCGAGGTGGGTCGCCACGGCCGATACGTCTCCTCACGTGTCCGGAGACGCGGTCGACGTCGGACCTTCCAGTGCTGCGGCGTGGTTGGCCAAGCACGGGGCGACGTACGGGCTGTGCCAGATCTACAGAAACGAACCTTGGCACTACGAACTGCGCCTTCAGGCGACCGATCGAGGCTGCCCACCCCTGTACGCCGACCCCACGCGAGATCCGAGGATGCATTGACGAGCCCGTCGTGCCAGCCGTTCGACGTGTCGTCGCGTCGAGCCGGGCGGTTCGAGCCGCCCGCGACCGTGGCCGCAGCGCGGCTCACCTTCAAGGCGTCACGTTCCCCCGGCTCGCCGACGCGGGCCAAATACTCGAGGCGCAGAAACGGCCCGGCGAGCGGTGCGGACGCACGTCGTGGCCGCTCGCCGGAGACGCCGAGGATCGCCTTTTCGATGTACTGCTGAGCTTCGTGCCCTCACCTGCGACGCCCCTTGACCTGTTCGGAGCGGACCGACGAATCCGGGTCGCGCCGGATGACGGCCCGTGCGCGTCAACCTTCCACGAGCAGGATGCCCGCCAAGGTGACGAGCGCGCCGAGCCACTGATGCCGCGCGAGACGTTCACGCAGAACCACGAGGGCGAGCAGGACGGTCACCACCGTCGACATGGAGCCCAGCACGGTCACGACCGCGTCCTCGCCTCGGCCCAGACCGAAGGCGGTCGCTACCGACGCGAGCGTTGCCAGGCCGCCCACCCCGACGAGCGCCCATCCCGCTCGACCACGCGGCACGGGGCCGAGCGGTTCGTTGGCCGCCCTCGCGATGAACGCGAGCGCGAAGGGACCGAGCAGGCGGGAGATCCAGATGGACGTGAGCCCGCCGAGATCGGGCGTGACGTGCGCGCCGAGAAGGTAGAAGGCGATGCCGTACACCCACGCGGCGCACACCGCCCAGATCACCCCGGGTGACAGCCACGCCGACCCCGCCGATTTCGGTTCGCCGGGAGCCGCGCGCCCTGGAATGGCGGACAGCACGATTCCGACGAGCACGCACGCCAGCCCGATGCCCGTTCGAACCGTGAGCGATTCTCCGCTCCACCAGGCCAGCAAGGCCGTCACCGCGCCGTAACTCGCCACAATGGGCGAGACGAGCGCGAGCACCCCTTGACCGAACGCTTGAAAGAACGCCAGGGACGCGACGCTGATGAGGGCGGCGCAGACGACCGCCCAAGTCCACGCGCTCGGCGAGTCGTACGCGCCGAAACGGCTGAACTCTCCCGTCGTCAAGAGCGCCACCGTGAGCGCGGCGAGACCCACGAAGGTCGAGTAGAACTGCGCGCGGTACGCTCCGAACGCGCGTGACGCGAAGCGCGCGAGGAAATCCGCGATGCCCCAACTCAGCGCCGCGAGAAGGCCGAGCGCGACGCCGCTCACGCGCACCACGGGACGTGCGCGAGCTCCTCGATGCTCGCCTCGCCCGCTGTGAGTTCGGTCGGCGCGCACAGCAAAGGCTGGACGTACCAAGCACGATCGAGGGTTCGCGAAGGCCTTCTCGGTGACATGCTTCCAGCCTACCCTGCGCTGCCCGTTACCGCCGAGGTCGAGCCGGACGGCGGTCGGCTCTTGCTTCTGGCCGCCAAGAACGGATATCCCTTCGCGCTCTACGCGAATCGTGAACATCTTGTACGCGGCGCTTGAACGCGGCACGGCGACACTGTCTGCATCAGAAGCGAGACCGCTTCACCAAGGAGACCCACCATGACCCGCACGATCCGCACGCTCGCCCTGTCCGCCCTCGCCGCCCTCACCCTCACCACCAGCCTCGCCTCGGCGTCCAGCGTCTTGTCGTACGTCACCACGTACGACGCGCAAGGCTACTACAGCAACGTCGCCACCTTGGACGCCAATCAATACGGCGTCACCACCAGCTTGTTCGTACCCGCCGGTCTGCTCGGCCTCGACGACGTCTCCGGTACGGACGAGAGCGGCCGCGTGCAACTCACGGCCATCACGACGTCGGTCAGTGGAGTGTCATTCGACCTGAACGCCGCCTCCATCGCGTCGACCGCTCTGCAAGACGGCATGCTGCGCGTGGACGTGATCGCGTACAGCGACGGGTGGCAAGGCAACGGCGTGTACCCGGTGGTGTTGACGTTGAAGAACACGTCCACGGGGCAGAGCGTGGACGTGCAAGCCAACGTCGTCGTCACCAACAACGGGCAGTAATCTCAGCCTGCTTCATGCCTCCTCCAGCGACGAGCGGGAACCACTGTGGCTCCCGCTCGTCGCTGTGCCGAGCACAGTTTTCTCTCCCTTGCTCAGTCGTGCCGAGTACTTCCGGCACCCTCGACGTATGCCACGCGCCACTGTTGATCGTCGTGGTGCTACCACTGCTCGGGCGGCTTCGGAAGTCGGATGATCGGGCCGAGCCAGAACATTTGAAAGCCGCGAACGACTTCGTGCCATTGCTCGTCCGTGTTCGGCCTCGGCGCGAAGGCGTTCGCGCCGAGGTTGTAAGCTCGCTCGGCTTGCGAAGGGCTGTCGTCACGCGAGAACGCGACGACGGGAATCGCCGTCGTGCCCAGATCGCTTTTCACGGTGTCGAGGAATGTCCAAGCGTCCACGCTTCGCGCGTCGAGGTCCAGCACGATGAGGTCGGGTCGCGCTTCTTGAAGGGCGCTCAAGACGCTTTCCATGTAGCACTCGACGCGCAACGTGAACGAACGCGCCGTGGCGCTCTCGACGGCTTGGAGGGCCGCGCGGAGACCGAGGGCTTTCAAGTCATCCTTCACGGCGAGAACGACGACAGGCTGCAACGACGACATGACGACGCAGTGTACAAAGCGGCATCTTGGCGTTGTCAAGATGCTCGCGCGAAGAGGAGGAAGCGAACGGGGTGCGAGTCGACACTCGCGTCTGCCTCGCGCACCGCGAGCAGCGAAGAAGCCGTCGCGGGCGAGCACGAGCGGCCTCCTCCATCACGGGAAGCGAGCCTGGCTGGAGCGCCCCGTCTTCGTTCAGTCTTGGCGTGGCGCTTGCAGCAACGCGCGCGACGAACCGATCAGGCGAGCGGACGAAAACCAGAAGTCGGCGATGACGCGCAGCATCTGCAGCAACTCGTCGAACGTCGGAGGTTTGAGGAGAAACGCGGCGGCGTACTCGTGATACGCCGACCAGACGAGGTCGTCGCGCGGATGACCGGACAGCACCACGATGGGAATACGCTTGGCGATCTCGTCGCGTTTCAACGTCTGGAGGATGTCCAGCCCGGATTCCGAGGGAAACACGAGATCGAGCAGGATCAAGTCGGGCAGCTCTCGTCGCGCGGTTTCAAGGCCGTCGGAGCCGTTGATGGCCGTGGCGACGATGGCGTCGGGCCGGACTTCACGGAAGCCTTCGACGACGAGCTTCGCGTCGCGGTTGTTGTCGTCGATGACGAGGAGGCGTGGATGAAAGGGTGGTTGCTTCGCCACGATTCAACTGTACGAAGTCGTGCAACGCCGTCCTGTCGGAAAGACTGCACATAGGACAGACAAGAGACGAGGCTTCGAGCCGTTTGGGCGCGCGGAGCTTTCAGCGGCTTGCCGAGCCTTCCCCCTGCCTGACCCTGGCGTGCTACGGAAAGGCCTTCTGGAGTGACGCCGGGCCACGAAGCTCTCCCTGCGCGCCCGAGTTCAGTGCCCCGTGGACGTCACGGTCGGCTCCTCGTCGCTCGAAGCGTCGTTTCGTGGAGACGTCCGGCGTGTGAACGGCGCGAGGAGCACCATCAGCACCGCCAGTCCCGCCGCCAGGCCGAACGCGGCGCGGACGCCTTCCGCTTGCGCGACGGGCAGCGCCGTTCCGTCTGCCACGGCGCGCGTGACGCGTCCGGTCATGACGGTCACGAGCAGCGCCGTGCCCGCCGCACCCGCCACCTGCTGCAAAGTGCTCAGGAGCGCGCTGCCGTGCGAGTACAACCGCGCCGGAAGCGGACTCAGCCCGCTGGTGAAGAGCGGCGTGAACAGCAGCGCGAGGCCGACGCTCAACGTGAGGTGCAGCGTGAGCAGGACCGGCACGCTCGTGTCGACGGTGAGTTGGGCAAAGCGCCACAACGCCAACGTCAGCAAGACCGCGCCGGGCGTCGTCAGCCAAGCCGGTCCGAACCGGTCGTACAAGCGACCCACGATGGGTGCGAGCACGCCCATCAGCACGCCGCCCGGCAGCAGAAGCAGGCCGGTCTGGAGGGTGCTGAGCCCCACGACCGCCTGAAGGTACAAGGGCAGCAGGATCGCGCCGCCGAACAGCGCCGTCATCGCCAGCATCAACAGCACGAGGCCGAGGGTGAACATCGGGTACCGCAAGGTGCGCAGGTCGAGCAGCGGCGCGTCTCGACGCTGCAACATCAGCTGCCTCGCCACGAACAGCGCGAGGCTCACGGCGCTCAACGCGAGCGGCCAAAGGACCTGCGCGTCGGTGAAGCTCGCGCGAGCTTCTCCAAGGCGACTCAGCGCGTACACGCCGCCGCCGAATCCCACGGCGGCCAGGGGAACGGAGGGCAAGTCGAGCGTTAGCCGACGTGGGTGCCCGACGTTGACGAGGGTGCGTGCTCCGTACGTCAGCACGGCGAGGGCGATGGGCAGCACGAGCAGGAACATGAAGCGCCAAGACAGCGTCTGGAGGATCAATCCGGAGAGGGTCGGGCCGAGGGCGGGCGCGACGGAGATGACGATGCTGATGTTCCCCATGACGACGCCACGTCGAGCGGGCGGCACGAGGGTCAGGACGGTCGTCATCAAGAGGGGCAGCGTGATCGCCGTGCCGACCGCTTGGACGATCCGCGCGAGCAGCAGCAACTCGAAGGAGGGGGCGAGCGCGGCGAGAAGCGTACCGAGGCTGAAAAAGCCCATCGCGGCGAAGAAGACCGTGCGAGACGTGAAGCGCTGAAGGAGGTAGCCGGTGATGGGAATGACGACGGCCATGGTGAGCAGGAAGGCCGTGGCGAGCCACTGCACCACGCTGGCGGTGACGCCGAACTCGCTCATCAGCGTGGGCAGGGCGACGTTCATGATCGTCTCGTTGAGGATCACGACGAACGCGCCGATGAGCAGCACGAGGATGACGGCCTGAGGGCGCGCTGTGGTATTCGAAGGGGCGCTGGTGACGTCGCTGTTCATGCGGTGACCTCGTCGCGGGTGAATAGAGGGCGGTAAGGGCGTGTGCAGCACGGCGCGAACGACGTTTTGCTCCCCGAGGCAAGCTCGACGGCAGGCTCCTGGAAGGTACGGGCCCGGCGTTCATGTTCGAGGTGCGAGGGGCCGACACGGTCGAGCCCGCCGAGCGTTCCGAGGAGCACCGTGAGGTCGAGTTCGGTCGGGGAGGGTTGCACTTCCCGCCGGAGGCGCGTGGTGACGTGGGCGATGGCTTGAAGGACGATCAATCGCACAGCCGTCGGCCCACGTCGAGCAGCGGTGACACGTCGGCGTTCCGCAATTGGATCTCACGCACGTCGCGCCACCCTCGATGTTCCGCGACGCGCTTCGCCGCGTCGTCGAGCGCGAATGGCTCATCGGAAATCCCGCCGTCGGGGGCAGCACGAACCGTGAGGTAACGGCCGTCCACGCACTCCAGCATGGCGCGGTCCACTCGAAACGGCCAACCGTCGCCATAGGTGAGCGCGCTCAGGGATTGGAACCTTTGATCGAACCGGTCTCGCCCCTCCCACGGGCGTTCGGAGAGCCACGCGACGAGCACCACGAGGCCGAGCACCACGAGCACGATGCGGTACAACGCTAACAACGGTGAAGGCGACGCGTTCATAAGCACCTCGACGTCGGTCCCGCTCCTCGCGTTCGATGCGTTCGCGACGGGGTGGCGAAGCCGCTAGCGCAGTGTACGCAAGGCGACGGCGGCACGGAAAGGGCGCAAGCACGGACGAAGGTCGCTCGGCGCCCGAAGGTCGTTCGGGCGAACCTTCGGGAAAGTGGCGGGGTCGCGCTGAAAGGACGTCGCGCCCGATTGCCGCATGACTCGCCCACGGGACGTTCGCCGCTTCCTCTTCGAACTGCTCAGCTTCCTTCGAGCGACCAGTCCACGACGACCGACACGGGCCGAGGAGGACGGCGCAGCCTCTCGAAGGTGCTCGGAACGTCCGACGGGGCGACCGTGGTCTCGAACAGCCGCTCGAGGCCTTCTCGGGAATGCGTCCACAGCCACGCCGCGTACCCTTGATAGTCTTCGCCGTCGCTCGACGCGACGACGGAAAGTTCTCGCTCGTGAAAAGCGCGCGGGAGGGTCAACGCGCCCCAGTTGCCGTCGCTCAGCACGCACGCACGTCCTCTCGGCCGAAGGTGCGACAAGAGCTCGGCGAAGCCCTCGGGGCTCGCGCTGCACTCGAAGCCGACGTCGAAGTCTTCACGAGCGAGATGACCGGGTGACGTGGCTACCGCGCCGAACGTCTCGGCGAGGGCGCGACGTTCGGCGTTCGGCTCGACGACCGTGACGTTCGAGACGCCACGCCGCGTGAGGTTGAAGACCGTCAAGAGGCCCAGCAATCCCGCCCCGGCGATCAGTACGCTTTCGTGCCGCGACGCCGCGAGCTTGCGCACGCCCTTGAAAGTCTCCTCGCCGAGAATCGCCGCGAGGGCCGCGCGGTCGGACACGTGCGGCGGCACGACGAGGCAGCGGGCTTCGGGCACGACTCCCGCGCTCGCGTGCCCGAGGGTCGTCACCACCCGCGTCCCGATCGGCAAGGTCACACCCTCGCCGACGGCTTCGACGACGCCGAGCGTTTGGTAGCCGAGCGTCGTCGGAAACGAAGTCGGGACGCGACCCTCGACGACGCCGAGCTCCGACGACACGCTGACGGCGCTCAAGCGGGTGCGAAGAACCACCTGGAGGGCGCCCGGCTCGGGAAGCGCGAACTGTTCCAAAGCAAGCTCGCGCACGCCGTTGAGGACGAGGCGCGTCGCGCGGATCGAGCGCACTTCACGCAAGTCCAACGTCCGCCCGCGCTTCAACTCCGACCGAGATCGACCAGACGACACCATCGATGCTTGGCATGTTTCATGGTATCGCTGGCAAGCTCGGGAAAGCAGGAGGAGGCAGGCGCGCCCTCGATCGACCTGTGAGAAGACGGCGCTCCATGTCGCGGTGGTACCCTGAACGCGGGTATCTACAAATGACAAGCACTTCACAGCCTACGTTCAACTGGACCGATTTCGAACCTTCCTACCAGGCGTTGCAGCAACAGGACCTCACGCCCGGCGAGGTGCCGAGCTTCCTGCGTGCGTGGAGCAACTTGGAAAAACGCGTCTCGGAAGCGTACTCCACCCTTCAGCGTGCCCGCGACCGCGACACGGCGAACGAAGCGGCGGAAAACGCGTACCTGCAGTTCGTGCGGGAAGTCCGCCCGAAGGTGCAGCAAGCCGCGCAGACGCTCAACCGCAAGCTGCTCTCGGTCGAGAACTACGAACCGGACGAGCAGGACGAGCTGATGTTCCGAAAAATTCGCACGGACGCCGAGCTGTACCGCGAGGAGAACGTGCAATTGGACGTCCGCGTGACGAATCTCGTCAACGAGTACTTCAAGCTCACCGGGGGGCTCACCATCACCCTCGGCGACGAGGAGCTCACCTTCCCGCAAGCCCAGGCGAACTTGCTCAACCCCGACCGCGAGCTGCGCGAACGCACTTGGCGCTTGATGCAGGAGGCGAACGCGCGCGTCGCGCCCGAACTCGACCGGATCTTCCTCGACTTGTTGCGCCTGCGGCGCGAGGCGGCGCGCAACGCGGGCTTCGGCAACTACCGTGATTACCGCTGGCAGCAACTCAAACGCTTCCACTACACGCCCGAGGACAGCGCCGCCTTGCACCGCGCGATCGCCACGCACGTCGTGCCGCTGGTGTCACGCCGCCGCGAAGCGCAACGCGTCCAGATGCAGCTTCCGTCGCTGCGTCCGTGGGATTTGCGGGCCGACCCGCTCGGCCGTCCGGCCGTCGTGGCGTTCAAGGACGTTCGGGAACTGGAGGACGCCGCGTCGCGGATCTTCCATAAGCTCGCCCCGAAGCTCGGCGAGCAGTTCGACGCGATGCGCGACGGCGGCTACCTCGATCTCGCCGCGCGCAAGAACAAGGCGCCCGGCGCGTACTGCTCGTCGCTTCCGGCGAGAGGCATGCCGTTCTTGCATGGGAATTTCGTGGGAACCGCCCGCGACGCGACGGTGCTGTTCCACGAGGCGGGACATGCCTTTCACGTGTTCGCGACGGCGAACGCCGACATCCTGATGTTCGCTCGGCATTCCGGAGCGGAGTTCGCCGAGGTCGCTTCCCAGTCGATGGAGTTGCTCACCTTGCCGTACTTGGCGCGTGAACAGGGCGGCCTGTACGACGAGGCCGACTTGCCGCGCGTGCGTGAAGAGCAGCTCGACAGCATCGTCACCTTCTTGCCGTTCGCGGCGGTCCTCGACAGCTTCCAGCACTGGGTGTACACCGAGACGGGCGAGGACGTCACCATCGCCGAGTTGGACGCGAAGTGGCTGAGCCTCATGCGTCAGTACTTTCCGCACGTGGATTACACGGGACTCGAGTCGTTCGTTCAGAAGGGCTGGCAGTACCTGCACCTGTACGGGTACCCGTTGTACTACCTCGATTACGCGATCGCGTGGCTCGGCGCGATTCAAGTGTGGCGCGGCGCGCTCGCCGATCAGGAAACGGCGCTCGCGCGGTACCTCGACGCCCTCGCCCTCGGCGGTACCCGCTCGCTGCCGCAGTTGTTCGAGGCGGCGGGCGCCAAGCTGGCGTTCGACGAAGCGCACGTGGGTCAGTTGATGGCGTTCATCGAGCAGCAGTATTCGATGTGAACGTCCGCACGCTCCCCTCCTGCCCGACTGCGAATGGGGGTAGGAGAGGAGCGTGCGGTGGTGTGGGCCGCCTTGCCTTGCGCGCGCCTCGCAGCGCAACAGGACTTGTCGGCTTTGTTCGGTGCCTTGACTCGAAGCCTCGTCTCGAAGATCGGCTCGAGCGTTCCTGAACGTTTCGAGCGAGCGGGCGGGGCGCGTAAGCCAAACGCCATGGCGCTTTTGACTCATGCCTCGCCGAAGCTCTTCCTCGCGTCCTCGGCTCGTCGCAAGGTGTCAGATTCGGCGCTTTCCACGAGGTTCCTTCGTTATCGTATGAACGTGGACTCCTTCAAAATCGGAGAGAACGTTGTCGTCGAACGTCGCGGCCGTCCGTGGAGGCGCGCGACGATCGCTTCGTTCGAGAATGACGTGATCACCACGACGAACGGCCATTCGTACGACGCGCGGTCGAACATTCGCCTGCAAGTTCCCCACGGTGTTCCCACGGACCGCTTGGTGAAGGCCACGCCTGAACGTCTCGCCTTCTTGGAAGTGCGTGACTTCTTGCAAAGCGCCTCCAGCATCGACCTTTCGAAGCTGTCATTGCAAGACGCGGTCGACGTGGTGACGCTCGTCAGAAGCTTGAGAGCCAAGTTGTGCTGACTCGCGCTCCAAGACCTTGCGGGCGCGTCACCCTCGTTCGACGCTCGGAGGGTGGCGAAGCGGCACGTGCGTGTCAGGCGGCGACGAGGCCGAAGAAAGCTCGGCGAGAAGAATGGTTGGTTGCAGCGACCCTCGGAACTCGGTAAGGTCGCCGTGATGTCTCTCGTTCCTTCCGCGTTCGCCGCCGATGTGACGCGTCGGTTCGGTGAAGTCGGCTCTGGATGGCTCGCGTCCCTACCCGCGCGCATTCTCGAGGTGTGCACGCGTTGGGAGCTCGACTTGCAAGGCCTCATCGGATTCGGAACATGGAGCGTCGTGTACGCCGTGCAGCAGCATGAACGTGCCGCCGCGCTGAAAGTCTCGTGGCCGCACGGCGACACGTTCGAGCGCGAAGTGCGCGTCTTGCAGTTATGGAGCGGGAACGGGGCGGTGCGTGTGCTGCGCGCCGACACCGAACGGCACGCCCTCCTTCTCGAGCGGTTGGACGCGACGACCCGCCTGAGGCACGTCGACATCGAGGAGGCTCTGCGGGTAGCGGGCGGCTTGCTGCGTCGTCACGCCCTTCCGGCTCCGTTCGACGTGCCCACCCTCGCGTCCCTCGCGCTTGATCTCATCGACGGCATCGAAGCGCAGTGGGAGAAGTTGCGTCGCCCCATGCCTCGTGCGGTCGTCGAGCGCGCTCGGTCGCTTGCTCGCCACTTGCTGCCCGACGTCGACGAGAAGCTCGTGAATTGGGACGTGCACTATGACAACGTGCTTCGTGGAACGCGTGAACCTTGGCAGGTGATCGATCCGCAAGTGGTGGCCGGAGACGTGGAGTACGGCGTGGCGCAACTGCTCTGGTGGCGGCTGGAGGACATCGAGGCGCGCGGAGGAGTCCGATGGGCGTTGGACGTGCTGACCGAAGCGGCCGCGTTGGACGTTCGGCGCCTGGAGGGATGGGTGTACGTGCGCACGGTGGCGTATTGGCTGTCGGGCTTGGAGGGAGGCTTGACCGTCGATCCCGAGCGGTGTCGACAGGTGATCGCCGCGCTGGACCGCCCCGGTGCAGCGCTCACACGATTGGGTCGGTGAACAAAAAGGCGAGGGGCGCTCGGGAACACGGTCCTTCGACCACGAGCCTCCTTCTTGCATTCGAAGCCTCGGACCTCGAGAGCCGCGAAATCGAGAAGAGTTAAGCTTCTGCGGTGATGTACATCAACGCCCGAGCCCTCGTCGAATCCGAACCACCCCACGCGCCCGCCCTCCTGCTGCAGCGACGAGACGAGGATGGCGTCCCGTCGCGCCTGGAGACGCCCGGTGGATGCATCGAGCCGTTCGAAGGCATCCTGGACGCGCTTCGCCGTGAAGTGCGAGAGGAAACCGGCTTGCACGTCACGAAGATCCTCGACGACCCCCGCCCCCTGCTCGTCGCGGGAGACGACGGCACGGCCGAATGCCTTCAGCCGTACTTCGCGTACCAGACCCTTCACGGCCCCGTGGACTCGCTCGGATACTACTTTCGTTGTCACGCGAGCGGCACTCTTCTGGAGCGCGGCGACGACAGCAAAGACCTTCGGTGGGTGGAGTTGAGCGAACTTCAGCGGCTGCTCGACGAGCAGCCGACGCTGTTCAGCTGGATCGACCGCGCGGCACTCACGTACTACCTCGCTCGCCGGGAAGCTCGAAGCAACGTGGAAGTGCCCGCGCGATGAGTCCTACGGTCGGAGGTCACGCGGAACGTCTTCGATGTCGAGTTTCCGCGAAATCAACGAGGGTCCGGCCCATTTCTGCGGTCCTCGCGGAGGCGCCGCTCCTTCGCTCCTAGGGCAGACGGAACGGCGCTCGCCGCCCGCGATCACGAACGCGCCGACGAGGAGACGTTCGAAACGGTCACGGGACGCTGCTCTCGCGCACTTTCGTAGCTCGCCAGGATGAGCCGTACGGCTTCTCGGCCGTCCTCGCCGGTACAAATGACGCTTCGTTCACCGCGAATCGCGGCGAGGAAGTCGGCGACGTTGCGAGAGTGCGGTTCGAGTCCCGCGAAGTGATAGGTCGTGACGTCCGGCCGGTCCCACGCCGTGCCGGGCGAGGCGCGGAAGGAGTGGTGCATCACCGGCGTGCCGGAGCGGTTGGTGTACTCCAAGGCTCCCTTCGTGCCGTACACCCAGAACGCTTCTTCCCACCCGGTGGCCGTCCAGGCGTTCTCCACGCTGCCGATCGCGCCGGACTCGAACTGCAAGGACACGACGGAGGTGTCTTCGACTTCCACGTCGTACGCGAGCGTCGCGACGCGGGCGAAGACGTCGCGCACGTTCCCGCCGAAGTACCGCGCGAGGTCCATGACGTGACTGCCGTTGTCGAGGAGCGTTCCACCCCCGGCGCTCGCGAGGGTACGGAAGGACGCGCGAGGTTCCTGTCCGCCCCAGTCGTGCGCTTGCCGCAAGCGGATGAAGGTGATGCGTCCGAGCTCGCCCGAGTCGATCAAGCGTTTGGCGTGCGCCGCGTAGGGGTTGGAGCGCAGGTGATGTCCGATTTGCAAGATGACGCCCGCTTCGTGGCACGCGTCGATCATCTCGTCGGCTTGCGCGAGGGAGAGCGAGATGGGCTTTTCGCACAAGACGTGCTTGCCCGCCCGAGCGGCCGCGAGCGTGGCCGGGTGGTGCAAGGCGTTGGGCAGGCACACGCTGACCGCCTGCACTTCCGGATCGGCACACAGAGCTTCGAAGTCGGTGTAGCCGCGTGGCACGTGCCACGCCGTCTGGGTGGCTTCGAGGGTGGCGGGATGCGCATCGGCGATGGCGACGACTTGCGCCCCGGCTTCCTTGTACCCGGCGAGGTGAAAGCGGGACACGCCGCCCGCGCCGAGCACGCCGACTTTGAGAGAGGCGGTCACGCGTGGGCCTCCCAGGTCTGCTCGCGCTCGAATCTGGGGCGGAATTCGTTGTGCAGGGTTGCTCGCACGATGGATGTCATGGTGCCTCCTTTTCGCTTTCACAGCGTACCCACTTCCAGTGAGCCGAAAACAGGAACGAGGTACGTGAGGCAAGAAGTCGCGTGACGAGCGAGGCGGACTCGTGGCACCTCCGGGATCGGTGACGTCGGTGCGACGAAATCGACGGAAAGCGACTCTCGTGGACGTTGAGACAGGTCGAGCCTCCTCTTGGCCGGGCGGATCAAACTGTGGTGTGGCCTCTTCAAGCGCTGGAAGCGACGCGTGACTTCCGTTCCCGATCCCGACCCGATGGTGTCCTTGCCGCAAGGCGACACGCTTCCGCTCGTGCCCTACCCGCGCCGACTCGAACGGCATCCCGGTACCCTGCGTCTCGCTCGGTCGAGGTTTCCCGAATCGAACGCGCCGCACGCGCGGCTCGCGGCGTCTTTGCTCGAAAGCGCTGGAGTGGTGCGCGACGAGATGAGCGACGTCGGCTTGTCGATCGCCCTCGACTCCGCGTTGAACGCCGAAGGGTATCGTCTGCGCATCGACTTCGAAGGCATCGACATTCGTGCAGGTGCGGAGGCGGGGGTGTTCTACGCGCTGCAGACCTTGAATCAGCTGCTCCGCTTCGGAACGGACCTGCCGTTTTTGCGAATCGAGGACGGGCCTCGCTTTGCCTGGCGCGGCATGCTGCTCGACGTCGCTCGTCACTTCATGCCCGTGCAGTTCTTGCGCAAGTGCATCGACTTGCTCGCGCACCACAAGCTGAACGTGCTCCACCTTCATCTCACCGACGACCAGGGTTGGCGAGTGGAAATTCGTAAGTATCCGCGTCTCACGGAGGTAGGGTCGCGGCGCGCCCGCACGCTGCTCGGGCATGGCCACGTTCGCCCGCGGATATACGACGACGAGCCTCACGAAGGCTTCTACACTCAAGAGGAACTGCGCGACCTCGTCGCGTACGCCGCCGACCGTCACGTGACGATCGTTCCGGAGATCGACTTGCCAGGGCACGTTCTGGCCGCCCTCGCCGCGTATCCGGAGCTCGGAAACGAGCTCGAAGCGTCGCCGGAAGTCTGCTGTCATTGGGGCGTGTTCGACTCGGTGCTGAACTTGGAGGAGTCGACGTTCGAGTTCGTGCAGAACGTGCTCCTCGAAGTGTTCGACGTGTTTCCAGGGCCTTTCGTCCACCTCGGTGGTGACGAGTGCCGCGTCGACGAGTGGCAACGAAGCTCTCGGGTCTCGGAGCGCATGCGCGAGCTCGAGTTGGAGCACGTCGGGCACGTCCAGCCGTACTTCATGCGGCGCATGGCGGACTTCGTGAAACGGCACGGGCGAACGTTCGTGGGATGGGACGAGGTGCTCAAGAACACCCGGCTGGAACGGGACGCGGTCGTCATGGCGTGGCAGCCGAGGGACAACAGCCTCGAGGCGTTGCTGCGGGGCTTTCCGGTGGTCATGACGCCCAACAACCTCACCTACCTGGATCACTACCAGAAGCCCCCGGCGGAGGTGGAGCAGCCGCTCGCGATCGGTGGGCTCACGTCTTGGGAGGACGTGTACGCCTGGACGGTGTATCCGAAGGGCACGCCCGACGCGCTTCATGATCGGGTGTTGGGAGCCCAGGTGCAGGTGTGGACGGAGTACATCGCGACGCCCGAGCACGCCGAGTACATGATGTTCCCGAGGTTGTGCGCGTTCGGCGAGGTCGTGTGGTCGTACCCCGCCGAGCGTTCGGCGAGTGACTTGAAGGAGCGTTTGGCGGCGCACTTGCCGCGTCTGGACGTGCGATCCGGACCGTTGTGACCGTCCGATCGACTAGGAGGTGTACTCGGCCAAGAGGGGAGAGGCGCCCCTCGAAGCGCGTCGACGGGTGGACCGAGATGGATTCGAATCGCCCCGAGTCTCCTTGAACGTATCGAGTGTCGCGGGACGTGACGTCTCGATATTTCTCAATAATTTTAAATAACTTGTACGATGGACGCGCCATGTCCAACTCACGCAGCAAAGCCTTCACCTTCACGCTGACCGGTCACGCTCACATCGATCCCGTGTGGCTCTGGGACCGACAAGAGGGCATCGAGGTCGTCAAGGCGACGTTTCGAAGCGCGCTCGACCGCATGGGGGAAAACCCCGATTTTCACTTCATGCACACTTCCGCCGCTCAATACGAGTGGATGCAAGTCCACCCCTCCTTGATCGACGAGATCCGCGGCGCCGTGAACACCGGACAGTGGGAACTCGTCGGAGGGCAGTGGGTGGAACCCGACTTGAACATCCCTTCCGGCGAGTCGCTCGCGCGTCAAGCTCTGCACGGTCAGCGATTCTTCGAGCACACGTTCGGTCGGCGGGCGCGCGTGGCGTTTCTGCCCGACTCCTTCGGTCACCCCAACACCATGCCGCAAATTCTCAAGCTGTCCGGCCTGGACTACTTCCTGTTTTGGCGTCCCCATCCGCACGAGGTGAATTTGCCCGCCAACTTGTTTTGGTGGGAAGGGCCAGATGGCACCCGCATCCTGAGCGCCCGAATCGAGGCGTACAACTCCAATCCCAGCGACGTCGTGGACACCTTGAAAGCGTCCCTCGACTGGCGGGCGCCGCACAGCCCCGAATGGCTCGTCGTGTACGGCGTCGGCAACCACGGAGGCGGGCCCACCAAGAAGGCCATCGCGAACGTCCGCATCCTCATGGACGACCCGGACTGGCCGACGCTTCGAATGGGGACGGCGCAGGGCTTTTTCGAGCGGTCCGAGAAGCTCGACGACCACCCGGTGTTCCGCGCGCCCTTGCAGTACACGTTTCGCGGTTGCTACACCTCGCACAGCGGCGTCAAGCGCCTCAACCGGCAAGGCGAGCACACGCTGAGCGCCGCCGAGAAATGGTCCACGATCGCCACCTCGTACGGTCGTGCCTACCCGAGCGAGCGCTTGGACCGCGCGTGGAAGCACCTGCTGTTCAACCAGTTTCATGACATTATCTGCGGCACGAGCATTCCCCGGGCGTACGACGACGTTCGGTACGAACTCGGCGAAGCGATCGGCTCGGGAAAACGAACCATCCACGAGGCGATGCAAGTCGTCGCCCATCAGATCGACACTCGCCACGACGAGCACGTGGTCGTCGAGGAGGCGATGCGCCGAGTTCGCACCGGTTTCGGAAACGCCGTGGCCGACATGGGAGACGGCGTTCCCATCGTCGTCTTCAATCCGAATCCCTGGGAACGGCGAGAAGTCATCGACGTCGAGCTCAACGACTGGCACGTGACCGACATGCGGGTGCTCGACGACGAGAACCGTCCCGTGGTGCATCAACTCGCCTCGAGCGAAGCCAAACCGCCTCGCAAGCGGGCCGCGTTCCTCGCTGAAATTCCACCGCTCGGGTACCGCGTGTACCGCATCATCGACGCGCCGCCGCATCCGCCCGCCGAGGACGCCCGCCCGCTGCTCGCCCGCGAGCGTGTCCTGGAAAACGCGTGGTGGCGTCTGGAGTTCGACGCGAGGACGGGCGCGCTTCGACGCCTGCACGACAAGCGACTCGACCGCGAACTGCTGTCGGGTGCGGGCGCTCAAGTCCTCGTCATCGAGGACCCCACCAACCCCTGGGGGAAAGGCGACTTCTTTCGCCACCTCGCCGGGGTGTTCGGTGAGCCGCGAATCGAATTGCTCGAAGAGGGACCCGTTCGCGCCACCATTCGAATCACGACGCGCTGGGGCCAATCCACCGCTCGGCAAGACATTTCCATCTACCGGGACTCGCCCGCCATTCACGGGCACCTTCAAATGGACTGGCACGAAGAGTACCGCATGGTGAAGCTCGCGTTTCCGTTCGCCTTGGAGGACGTGACGGCCACGTTCTCCGTGCCGTTCGGCCACGTGACGCAACCGCCCGGCGGTCAGGAAATGCCCTCTCAAGCTTGGCTGGACGTGACCGGCCTGTTGACCAGCACGGGAAAGCCCACCGAGGCGAACGTCGAGCAACTCGGCGACGAGACCGTTTCGATGGCCGAAGCGCGGGCAAGGTACGTACCCTACGGCGTCTCGTTGCTCAACGACGGCAAGTACGGTGCGGACGTTCTGGGAGGCGAGGTGCGGCTTTCCATTCTTCGCAGCCCGATCTTCGGAGGAGGAGACCGCCCCGATCATCCCCGCCACGTGGATCAGTACCTGGATCAGGGAGTGTCCGAGACGCGCTGGGCACTGCTGCCCCACGCGGGCGCTTGGCAGGAAGCCGGGGTGGTTCACGCGGCCCAGGATTTCAACGAGCCTTTGACGTTCGTGCGGGAATACGCGCACGCCGGGACCTTGCCTCGCGCGAAATCCTTCCTGGCGATTTCACCTCCTCGGACCGTGGTCCTCACGGCGCTGAAGAAGGCGGAGGAAGGCGACGACTGGATCGTACGCCTCTACGAACCGCACGGGCGCGCTGCGCGCGCCCGCGTGGACTTGCACTTGCTGAACACCTCCCTGGAGGTGACGCTCTCGGCGAATCAAATCAAGACGTACCGAATCGGCAAGGACGGCCGTTCACGAGAAGTCGACTTCCTCGAAGAGGACGTTCGAACGTCCTCTTCGGACGTGAAAGAGCCGTCGGCGTGAGAAAGCCCGGCATGGCTTCGATGCGGAAGGGGCGGTCGGATGCCTGTCCGACCGCCCCTTCGACGGCGTGATCGCTCAAGCGCCGGTCGCGCGCTGAAAAGTCGAATTCGCGCCGCCATGTACCGTGCGGCCCTCGACGAGCGTCCAGAGGACTTCGAATTCGTCGTTCACAAGCACGAGGTCGGCGTCCGCTCCCACCGCGATTCGGCCTTTCGAGTGCAGACCGAGAAGCTCGGCGGGCGTCGACGTCGCCATCTTCACGGCGTCCGAGAGGGGCACGCCGAGCCGCACGGTGTTGCGCAGAGCCTCGTTCATGGTGACCGTGCTCGACGCGAGCGTTCCGTCGTCGAGGCGCGCGACGCCGTCTCGGACCGTCACCTTGTGGCCGCCGAACATGTACTCGCCGTCACCGAGGCCCATGGCTTGCAAGGCGTCCGTGATCAGGACCATGCCGCTCGCTCCCTTCACGCGGTACATCAACCGAACGATCGCGGGATGCAGATGAACGTGATCGACGATGGCTTGCACGCTGACCCCGTCGTTCTCGAGGGCGGCCACGACCAAGCCGGGATCGCGGTGATGAATGGGCCGCATTCCGTTGAAGCAGTGCGTGACGTGGCTCGCTCCGCACGCGAAAGCCTGGGCGGCTTCCTCATACGTCGCGTCCGAGTGGGCGACGGCCACGATGACGTTTCGGTCACGCAGATAGCGCGTCAACTCCAGACCTCCGGGCAACTCGGGCGCGAGCGTCACCATGCGCAGCAGCGAACCCGCGTGCTGAAGAACCCGCTCCATCTCGGCGAGGTCCGGGTGGCGCAAGTAGAGTTCGTTTTGCATTCCCTTGCGGCGCGCGTTGAGGTAAGGTCCTTCCGCGTGAATCCCGACGATGGTCGCGCCCGGCTCGCGTCCGACTACCACGCGAACGCCGTCGACGAGCCGCAGCAGGTCTTCCAGGCTGGAACTGACGGACGTCACGAGAAACGACGTGCATCCCGTGCTGGCGCAGGCCCGAGACACTTCCTCGATGCTGGAGGTCGTTCCGTCCATCATGTCTCGACCGTTTGCTCCGTGAATGTGCACGTCGATCATCCCCGGCATCAGGAGCGCGCCGCGCCCATCGTAGGCCGAGCTTTGCGCGGGCGCATTCGTTTCCACGATCGCCTCGATGCGCCCCTCGCGAACCTGAACGGCTCCGCGTTCGACGATGCCTTCATCCGTGACGACTCGGACGTTCTCGATCCAGAATGATTCCACCTTGTCCTCCATCGGGTCGTACGGCTTGACGACCCTTCTACTCTAGGGCTTGAAGCGAGGCGTGCGTCTTCGACGTCGGGCTTTTCCCGCTGCGGAAGTTCGTGGCCCACCTTTTCTTTGAAGGAGAGCGTAACGGCAGACGAACAGCTCGCCACGGGACCTCGAAAATCCTCATGGTGACGTCGCCAAACTGTAGGCATGCCTACCAGAGAACTCGACGTGCAGGTTCGTCGGAGCGTGGAAGCCAAGCTGCCCGAGCTGGGCGAGCGCCTGCTGAACGGTGGAAACGTCGACATGGAGGACCTGGAGATCGTCAGCCGCGTCAAGGGGAACGGCGTGATCAACGTGGAAGTGCGCGCGAAGTCAAGTGAAAGCCGACCGCACTCGACGGCGACGGCCACCTTCGAGTTGAAGCCGACGATCTCGAACGGGCAGGTGACGTACCTCGGAACGAACGTCGAGTACGAGACAGGCGGCATCTGAACGTCGTTCGGCAAGCGAACCGTTTCGGAGTCGGCTGGCCGTTCGCTCAGATCAGGTCCAGCCGAGCGAGGTGTTCGGCCGGAACACCTTCCTCATCCATCAGCTCGCGCATGAGGCGCTGAAGGCGCCGAACTTCCGCGCCTTCGGCGGGCGCGCGGTCACGGCAGTTCGAAGCGTCACGCGACACGAGCCGCGTCGGCTGGGCGCCTCCCATCCAATTCGACGGAATGCACCACACCGGCACGGCACACCGGGAATGAACGTTCCCGCTTCCACCGAAGCGTTGCGGGGCGTGGGGCGAAAGAACCGTCCCGAGTACGTGTACAACGGGTGACGATCGTTGTCATACCCTTGCAGCAGGACCTTCTCGCCGTCATTCACGCAGGCGCCCGCACCCCACGTGTCATACAGAAGCGCACTTCGACTTCGCGCCGTGGTGCCTCGAACGAGCGACATCAAGGACTTCGAGTCACGCGAGGAACGTCTTCGATGCCCAGGACGTCTTGCAAGGTGGCGTTGAGGTCGACGGTGGACGCGCTCACGTCCACCGCCCGCGGACCGGGAAAGTCGGGATGCCAGATCAGCAGGGGAATGTGCGCGTGCGAATCGTAGTGTGCAAACTGCTTGCCAAGCTTGCGCCGCTCTCCGAGGTCGTGTCCGTGGTCGGTCGTGACGACGGCGGTATCTCGCTACGCGTCGAGGGTGTCGAGCAGATGACCGAACCAGCGGTCGGTCATCGTGAGTTTGCCGAGATACTGTCCGCGAATGAAGGCGAGTTCCTGAAGCGTGATGGTGTCAAAGAACGCATCTTCCACGACCGGGTCGCCATAAGGAGGCCAGCAATCGAAGGCGTCGTCCACGAAGGGTGTCCACATGGAGCGGTAAGGTTCCGGGACGTGGAAGGGTTCGTGCACGTCGAAGGACTCGACTTGCAGGAAGTACCGCCGCCCGTGATTTCGGCGCAGCCACGAACAGGCCGCCGAGAAGACCTTCGCGGGGAAGAAGTCCGTCTCGTCATGAAATGACCGGACGCTGCGGTAGTGTCGGCGTCCCTGCCCCGGACGGTACCGTTCGATGGCGCTCACCCAAGGCGGCACCTCGGTCACGTCGTCGGTGTTCCAAGGATCGAGCTCGTGCCCGCTGAAAGGATTCCATGTAGCCGTGCGAGCCGAGTTCACAGTAGTGGTAATGGTCCGTCACGAGGTGAGTGGCGTAAGCGTGCCGAGCCGCTTCGCGAGGCAACGGATCTTCACGCCTCCAAGTGGCCCCAGCCGCGCCAAAGGAAGTCCTTGCGGCCCGTGAACAATTCTCGTCGAGCGGGCATGCACGGCAGCGAGCCGACGTAATGCCGATCGAAGCGCAAGGCGCGCGAAGCGAACCGCGTCAAGTTCGGGATGACCGCCCCACGGTTCGAGCAGGTGACGGTTCAAGCTGTCCATCAGCGCCACGCTGACGTTCATGGATTGAATTCGTGCTTATCCGAATTGCAAGATGAGAACGCTCGGCGGTCCCCACGTTCACTTGACCTTCGAGCGCGCGTTGATTGCTACGCTGGCAGTCATGATTTCATCGCTGCGTTATGACGATGTGCCAAGTGCCCTCGGCAGAAGCCTTCCCTTGTCGCCTCGGCACGCCGCCGAGGTGTGCCGTCGTTTCCGGAGGGCATGATGAGCGGCGGTCTGGTCGCTTTGCTGGACGACGTCGTCGCCATCGCGCGCTTGGCGGCGGCGTCCCTCGACGACATCACGGCCGCCGCGGGTCGGGCCGGCGTCAAAGCGATCGGCGTGGTCGTCGACGACACGGCCGTCACGCCACGCTACGTCACGGGCTTTTCACCGAGCCGCGAACTTCCGATCATCTGGCGCATCGCCAAGGGCTCCCTTCGAAACAAAATCGTGTTCATCCTGCCCACCGCGCTTTTGCTCAGCCAGTTCGTACCGTGGGCGATCACGCCTTTGCTGATGCTGGGCGGCGCTTACCTGTGCTTCGAGGGCGCCGAGAAACTGTACGAAGCGGTCGCGGGTCACCACGACACGCCGACCGAGGAAGCGTCGAAACTGTCGAGCAAAGCGCACGAGGACGCCATGGTCACGGGCGCGATCCGCACGGACTTCATCCTCTCGGCGGAAATCATGGCGATCGCCCTCGCGGAAGTCGCCGAGCAATCGTTCGTGTCCCGCGCCCTCATCCTCGTCGTCGTGGCCGTCATGATCACCGCGCTCGTCTACGGCGTCGTGGGCGTCATCGTGAAGATGGACGACTTCGGCTTGAAGTTGGCGCAAGGATCGTCGGGGGCCGGGCGAACCTTCGGTCGAGGACTGGTGAAGGGCATGCCGATCGTGATGGGCGCGCTTTCGTGGATCGGCACGGCGGCGATGTTGTGGGTGGGCGGGCACATCCTGATCGACGGCTTGGACAAGTTCGGCTTCGGCGCACCCGCGCACGTCCTTCATGACGCGGCCCTCGCCGTCGGCCACGCCGTTCCCTTCGCGCAGGGCGTGCTGGAGTGGTTCGTGGAAACCCTGGGCTCTGGGCTTGTCGGACTGCTCGTAGGCGGTCTCATCGTCGCCGCGCTGCACTTGATTCCACGCAAGCATTGAGGATCACGAATCGACGAGAAGGGCCAGCGCGAGAGAATGGCCCTTCTCGAGCTGCCCCGGTGCTTTGCGGGGCGCCAATTTGATTGCACGGCGTTGCTTCTCGTGTGGGCAAACTGCCGAGTTGGTGAATGATCCTTGCGGCCACGCCGTGTGGTGCTACGACCGCCGCGCCGCCCGCCAACCCAACCACGCGACCAGGGCCGAGGCGCACAGCGTGACCGCGCTCGCCGTGAAGGTGCTGCGGGAAGCCACTCCAGTCATAGTGAACGCCACCTCCTGCCGCGCCGAGGGTGATGGCGAGCTGGACCACCGCGACCATCAACGCGCCGCCCGCTTCGGCCTCGTCGGGGAGCACCCTGCTCAGCCACAGCCACCACGCGACGGGCGCGGCCGTACCGACGAGTCCCCACAACGCGAGCAAGATCCCCACGACGATGGGCGCGCTTCCGAGAACCGCGAGCAGGACGGCCAGAGCGGCCATCACGAGCGGCATCACGATCAGCAGGTTGTACAGTCGCCCGCGCAGCACGGCGCCGATCAGAACCGTGCCGAGCAAGGCCGCCGCACCGCTGATCAGCAGCAGCGAGATCGTCGGGACGTCCAGGCGCGTCACCGTCTCCAAGAAGGGGGGGCAGGTACGTGAACAGCTTGAACTGCCCGGGAAGAACAGCGTGACGGCCAGCAAGCCCATCGGCACCTGCGGTCGACCCAGCACCCGGAACGCGGACCCGCAGCGCACGGCGCGACCGGAGGGCATGGACGGCAGGCTCGGCATCAGCCACACCAGCGTCAGGGCGACACCGCGAAAAACGCCCCTGCCACGGTCGGCGACGTAATACTCGAAGAACTCACTCGTGATAGCGTCGAGGCCTTCGGTGGCAATTTGGGCCGGGAAGGTCGGTGTGAGTGCCGATTCGCCTGAATCGACGTCGCTCCAGCGCTGCCTCGCGAGGCGGTCGAGCGCCTCATTTGTGGTGCCGTGCTGCCAGCCTTGTCGGGTGATGCGGCTGATGTCGTACCTCGCAGCGGTCGCACGACGGCCTTGATGCGCGTGTCCACCTGCGCCGCGCTTAAAGCGAATCCGCCGCTGCCGCAGATGCCCATCGCACCCATGGCCTAGCGGTCGATGTACGATAGCGTGCCAAGGAAATCCACTCCGGTGACGTGATGTGAGGTGGCGTTCCGCCGCTCTCGCCGTTGTACGACGGGTCGAACGCGAGGGCGACGAAGCCGCGCCTCGCCATCTCCTGTGCGTACACGCCGAGTCCCTGTTCCTTCACGCTGCCGTGGGGTGGACCGACGACGAGGGCGTGATGCCGAGTCGTCAGGTCGAGATCCTCCTTTCAGTAGAGGTCGGCGGCGAGTTCGATGTGTCACCCGACCCGACGGAGTTCGTCATATACGCCGAGAGCATCAGGTGAAAAATCCAGAGTTCCAGGCAAGTATCTCGCTCGGGCCGAGCCTCCGTACACTCTCGTGTGGACGGACTTCGGGCCGCACCGCCCTTCGTTCCGCCGCCGCGAGCAAGGAGGCCCATGAAGATTCGCCGCAACGGCACGCGCCCTTCCGAACGCTGTGTCGAGGACCGAGCCGTCATGCTCGAAAGCTTCCGCTCACGCTTTGGTCGCTGCTTTGGCAGAGCGTCGAACACGATCATTGCTCGGCGTGGCGTACCTTGGATGCTCAACCTCATCACCTGGCCCAAGGGGAAACAACAGTAAGGGAAGCGCCCTCAAAGAGGGCGCTTCTCGGGGTGGTGACATGGATTTCCGGGGCGGTCAGCCTTACTTGCTGAGCTGGCCGATGATGCTGAACATCGGAAGGAACATGCCCGCGACGATCACGCCGACGATGGCTCCGAGGACGACGATCATGATCGGCTCGATCGCGGCCGTGAGACTCTCGACCGCTTCGTCGACTTCCCGCTCGTAGAAGTCGGCGACCTTGTTGAGCATGTTGTCGAGCGCGCCCGTCTCCTCACCGATCGCGACCATCGACACCACCATGGGAGGGAAGACCTTCGACGTCGCTAGGCTTCCCGACATCTGCTCGCCCACCATGACGACGTTGCGGGCGTTGTCGAGGACGTCCTCGACGATGATGTTGTTCGCCGTGCCTTTCGTGATTTCAAGCGCCTCGATGATGTTCACGCCGCTCGAAATAAGCAGGCCGAACGTGCGGGCGAAACTCGCGATGGCCGTACGCTGCAGCAGCGTTCCGAAAATGGGGATGCGCAACTTGAAGTCGTCGATGACGTGGCGCCCTTGATTCGTTCGGTAGTACGCGCGGTATCCGAAGAAGACCGCGATTCCGACGACCAGCAGAATCCAACTGCTGTGCTGCAGAAAATCCGCCACGGCGATCAGGGCGCGCGTCAGCAAGGGAAGCGGCGCGTTGAGTTGGATGAGGATCTGCGCGAATTGCGGCACGATCGTCGTCAGCAGGAAGTACGTGATGGCGACCGCGAAGACCATCACGATGGCGGGATACGTCATCGCACTTTTGATCTTGCCGCGCAGGGCGAGCTGCTTCTCCAAGAAATTGCTGATGCGGTCCAAAATCAAGTCGAGCGTGCCCGACGTCTCGCCCGCCCGCACGAGGTTGAGATACAAGCGCGAGAAGACCTTGGGGTGTTTGGCGACCGCGTCGGACAAGGGTTGTCCGGACTCGACGTCCATTCGCATCTTCTTGATGATTTCCTGGAAGCCCTTGTGCTCGGTTTGACGCTGCATGATGGCCAGCGACTGAACGAGCGGAACGCCCGAGTTGATCATCGTGGAAAGTTGACGCGAGAAGAGCGCCACTTGCTTGAGATTCGGCGGGCGGTTGTCGAGAAACGGAATTTTGACGTCGCCTTGAAGCCCGGTTCTCGGAGCCTTGATGTCGACGATGAACAGTTCTTTTTGTCGCAGCGCGTCCCGCACTTGCGAGACGGTCTCAGCCTCGATGGTGGACGAGATGATATTGCCGCTGCGGTCTCGCACACGGTACTGAAAGACAGGCATAGTGTGATTATAGTCTGTGGTCGTGGAAGGTCGCGTGAAGTTTCGTAGATGAGAGGACGGCTGTGAATCGCAACGACGAAGTGGACGACGGGACGCGTGAAGTCGTGCCGGACGACAAGGCGAGGAGCAGGGTGTCCGCTTCCACCGTGGCACGGTCCGTGGACGAGGCGCGGTCGACGGTGCTGGCGGGCCTCACCGTCGCGTTTTCGACGGACACGGTGTGGGGCCTGGGCGTACGGCACGATGACGCCGTGGCGGTCCAGCGGGTGTACCGGCAAAAGGGCCGTTCGCAAGACAAGGTGCTGCAGGTGCTGTGCGCCGACGCCTCGGCAGTCGCGCGCCTCGTGGACATCCCGTCATTCCTGGAGGACGATTGGCGGCGGGTCACGGCTTTGTGGCCGGGCGCGCTCACCCTCGTGGTTCCCGCAGCTGCGGCATGCCCGGCGTGGCTCGTCAAGGACGGCAAAGTCGGGATTCGCATGCCGAACTCGCGCGAAGCGTGCGATCTGCTCGCGGCATGTGGAGGTCTCCTCGCCGCGACGAGCCTCAACCGCTCGGGAGAGCCGTCGGTGTACACCTTCGAAGCCGCGTGCGACGCGGACATCGCCGACGTGGTCTTGCCCGGACCGGACGCCGGGCAACTCGCCAGCACCGTCTTCGACTTGCCGTTACGGCGCGTACTGCGCGAAGGAGCGCTTTCCTCGAGCCGCTTGCTGGAGGCGTTGGCGTGATCGAACGGGAAGTCGTCGGCGCGGCGCTTCTGGCGGCGGGGCGGCCCGTGACCCTTTCGGAACTCGCCGAGGTGCTCGGCGTGCCGAGCGAGGCGGCCCGTCGTGTCCTCGACGAATACGCCAGCATGTTGCGAGAGGCGGCGCTCGGTTTCGAGGTGGAGGAAGTCGCGGGTGGATACCGATTGATCGTTCCGCCTGCGTTGACATCGCACCTTCGCCCGCTCCTCGCGCCGCCGCCTCTGCCCGGCTTGTCGGGCGCGGCGCTGGAGGTGCTGGCGATCGTGGCGTACAAGCAGCCCGTGACGCGCGCGGAAATCGAAGCGATGCGAGGCGCTCCGGCCGGCGCGCTTGTCACGCTTCAAGAGCGCGAGCTCGTGAAGGTCGTTGGCCGAGGGGATGCAGTGGGGCGTCCGCTCCTGTATGGTACGACCCAGAAGTTTCTGTTGGAATTCGGGCTTCGCGGCCTTGAAGACTTGCCTCCGTTGACCGATGGCGAGTTTGCCGGGTTGCTGCGCGGCTAAGGGAGGTGAGGATGTGACGGCGCGGGACATGCTCGGCAATTTGCAGGATTACGACGTCGCGGAGTTGCTGCTGCTGCTGGCCGAGTCGGGTCGAAGCGGCGTATTTGAGGTCACGCATCGCCTCGGGTTGTTTCGGCTCGCCTTTCGTGACGGCGTGGTGCAAAACGCGGAGTTCGGCATCGTTCGAGGAGAGGGGGCGCTCGCCCTGCTGTTGCGCGAACCACGCGGTTCGTTCACGTTCGTGCCTCGTCCTGTGCCGGGCGAGGCGAGCACGCCCATGCTCGCCATGCTCCTCGGCGCGACGCGCCTCTTGCCACCCCCTCCACTGATATTCGACGGTCCCGCCAAAGTACGTGACGACGCGGCCCTCAAAGACCTGGGTCTGCTCGACGACGAGGCCCGCGTGGTGCGTGAAGTCGCGGCTGGTCGAACCTTGGGGTCGTTCGAGGAGGGAAGCGTGGAGCGCGGCGTGGTCGCTCGACTCGTGCGCCTCGGAGTGCTCGCACCTAGGAAAGTTCGGGTGGCGCGCCTGACGCTGGAGGTGTGGCGCGGGGGAGAATCGACCGTCGCGCTCGACACGAGTATCGTGTCGCTGTGGACGCAGCAACTCGGCGCTCCGCCCAAGGAAGTGCTGCTGAGAACCGACGAAGGGAAGGTCGTGCGGGTGCCGCTCGTGGCCGTTCCGAACCTGGGTGTGCGCCTGCTCGTGGCGCCGGATGTCTTGATGCGCTTCGGACTACAGGGTGGAACGTCCGTGCTGGCCCGTCCGCCGGAACGGGACGACGCCCAAAAGCACGACGCGCGCTAGAGGATTCTCGACCGTTCCTCGTGCGACCGTCACGATTCGATTTACACTGGTCGAATGCGTGTTTCTCGTGTTTCCGCCGTTTCGCTCGCTCGCTCCGTTTCACGCGGCGAGCGTCGTTCGATCGATCTCGTTCGTGAAGCGCTGAAGGCTGCCGAGGACCTCGCGCCGTTGCGGCCGCTCATCAGCGTTGTCGAAGATGCCGAGCAGCAGGCGTCGATTGTCGACGAGCGCCTGCGTGCAGGCGAACGGCTCGCACTCGCGGGGGTGCCGATCGTCGTGAAGGACAACCTGAACGTGCGGGGTACGCGCACGACGTGCGGCAGTCGCGCGTTGGAGCGCTACGTCAGCCCTTACACGGCGACGGCCGTCCACCGTTTGCAAGCGGCGGGCGCGGTGGTGATCGGCAAGGCGAACATGGACGAGTTCGCGATGGGCTCTTCGAACGAGTCGAGTGCGTTCGGCGCGGCGCGCAATCCGTGGGATGCCTCGAAGGTGACGGGCGGCTCGTCGGGCGGCAGCGCGGCGAGCGTCGCGGCGGCCATGGTTCCCGTGTCGCTGGGTTCGGACACGGGTGGCAGCGTGCGGCAGCCCGCGGCGTTCACGGGTGTTTACGGTCTCAAGCCGACGTACGGCCGCGTTTCGCGCTACGGCCTCGTGGCCTTCGCGTCGAGCCTCGATCAAGTGGGCCCGTTCGCCGCGTACGCCGAGGACTTGGCGACCACCATGGACGCCATGGCAGGCCACGACGTCCTCGACGCGACGAGTTTGCAGGCTCCCAATCGATTCGTGGAGGCGCTCGGGGCGGGCGTGCGGGGCATGCGTTTCGGTTTCGTGCGAGAAGCGCTGGGCGTCGGCAACTCGGCGAGCGTGGAGGCGGCCTTGGAGCGTACGAGGACGTTGCTGGAAAGCTTGGGTGCGACGGTCGGTGAGGTGAGTTTGCCGACGTTGGAGTACGGCATCGCCGCTTACTACCTCATCGCCACGCCGGAGGCAAGCAGCAATCTGGCGCGCTACGACGGGATGGTGTACAGTCGCCGCGCCGCACAAGGCGGCGACTTCAATGCGTCCATGAGCGCGAGTCGTGCGGAATCGTTCGGCGACGAGGTGAAGCGGCGAATCCTGATGGGTACGTACGCCTTGTCGAGCGGCTATTACGACGCCTACTACTCGAAGGCGATGAAGGTGCGCCGTCTCGTGGCGAACGACTTCGCGCGGGCGTTCGAGTCGTTCGACGTCTTGATCACGCCGACGTCTCCCTTCGCCGCGTTCGGAGTCGGCGAGAAGTCGAGCGACCCTTTGTCGATGTACATGGCGGACGTCGACACCGTACTCGTGAATCTCGCGGGCGTTCCGGCCTTGTCTGTTCCGGCTGGCTTCGACGAGCGTGGAACGCGCCTGCCGGTCGGCGTTCAGTTCATCGCGCCGGCGCTTGCCGACGAGCGTCTGATTTCGGTCGCGCACGCGCTGGAACTTGCCACGGACCGAGAATTCGTGGACGCGAGACCGCCCGTCGAAGTCGCGTCGCTGGACGCTTGACAGATTTTTGAAGTTGAACTATTCTTTCTGAGCCTCGATTGAGGCGAGCAGGATGACAACCGGAAGCGACACACGCAAAGTGTGAAATGAAGGACCAAAGGTCAAGATAACA
>NZ_QJSX01000024.1 GCF_003217515.1 Deinococcus yavapaiensis KR-236
CGTGTCGTGAAGGTGCTGATCTGGGGCGCGGGCGCCATCGGCGGCACGATCGGCGCGTACCTCGTGCGCGCCGGACACGACGTGACCTTCGTGGATCGCGACGCCGACCACGTGCGGGCCATTCGAGAAGAAGGACTCGCGATCGAGGGTCCCATCGACACGTTCACGGTGCGCGCCCCCGCCTTCACGCCCGACGAGGTACGAGGCGAGTGGGCGCACGTCCTGCTGTGCACGAAAGCGCATGACACCGCCTCGGCCGCGCGAGCCCTCAAGCCTCACGTCACGCCTGACGGGTGCGTCGTGTCCGTGCAGAACGGCCTGAATCCGCTCATCCTCAACGAGACGTTCGGCGAGGCGCACGTCTTGGGAAGCTTCGTGAACTTCGGGGCGGATTACTTGCGGCCGGGCGTCATCCACTACGGTGGGCGCGGCGCGGTCGTGATCGGCGAGCAGGACGGACGGATCAGCGAGCGGGCGCGCGCGTTGCACGCGGCCTTGCGGCAGTTCGACGAGCACGCCGTCTTGAGCCCCAACGTCTTCGGGTACTTGTGGAGCAAGCTCGGGTACGGCGCGTTGCTGTTCGCCACGGCCGTCACGAACGACGCGATCGCCGACGCCCTCGCCAACGAGGAGGATCGCCCGCTGTACGTGGCGCTCGGACGCGAGGTGATGCGCGTCGCCCTCGCGCACGGCGTGACGCCCGAGGCTTTCAACGGCTTCGATCCCGCCGCGTTCCTGCCGGACAGCGGCGACGCGCGGGCGAACGCCTCCATGAACGACATGGTCGCGTTCAACCGCAAAAGCGCCAAGACGCACAGCGGCATCTGGCGTGACCTCGCCGTGCGCAAGCGCCGCACGGAAGTCGACGCGCAACTTGGCTGGGTGGTGCATTTCGGTCGCGAGCACGGCTTGCAGACGCCCATCACGGCGCGCCTCGTGGAGCTCGTGCACGACATCGAGGACGGACGGCGCGAACTGAGCCGCGCGAACCTCGACGAACTTCGAAGCCTCGTGAGGGTCGGGAGTTCCGTGTGAGCGATGTGACGGACGCTTTGCGAAGCCTGCTCGTCGACGGGGACTTGACGTGCCTCGTGAGCGACGCGCTTGACCGAGGCGGCGCGATGGGCGCGGCGGTGCGTTCGGTGTGGAGCGGGGCGCGCTTCGTGGGCGAGGCGGTTACGGTGCGGACCTTCGGAACGGACCTCAGTGCCGTCTTCGACGCAATTCAGGCGGCCGGGCCGGGAAGCGTCGTCGTGATCGATTCGCACGGCGTCACGAACGCCGCCTTTTGGGGCGAGCGGACGACGCGCGCCGCGATGGCGCGCGGTCTCGTCGGAGCGGTCATCGACGGAGCGTGCCGTGATGTCACGGCGATCGGAAAGCTCGGCTTTCCGGTGTTCTCCACGGCGATCACGCCGAACGCGGGTTTGCCGGGAGGACGCGGCGCCGTGAACGTGCCGGTCGCGGTGGGCGGAATGACCGTGCGGCCGGGAGACGTGCTGGTCGGAGACGAGAACGGCGTCGTCGTGATTCCCCTCGAACGGCAAGGCGAGGTGCTGGGCAAGGTGCGCGCGCAAATGGAAGCGGAGCGGCTCGCGTTTCAAGCGGCCGATCGAGGCGAGAGCGCGCCGCCCGAAGGCAATGAAAGGACGGTCTCGAAGTGAGCGAATTTGGACGGCGATCGGCCGAAATCAACGACGTGCTGTGCACTTTGAATTTGCTGGGGTGGGACGCGCGAACGCAGATGCCGAGCGGTGGCAGCGAGACGCGCGCCGCGCAGACGGCGACCCTCAGCGGCATCGCCCAGCGCCTCATGCTCGACCCTGCGTTCGAAGCGGCGGCGACCGAGGCGGCGGGCGACTTGGCCGAGGAAGTGGCGGCGAAGCAGGCCCTGGACGCCATCGGCGCGCTCAAGCGCGTTCCCGAGGAGCTCACGCGCGAGCTCGCCCTCGCCAAGAGCGCCGCGCAGGACGCTTGGGCGAAGGCGAAGACGAACAGCGACTTCGCCGCGTTCGCGCCGCACCTCACGCGCATGGTGGACCTCACACGGCGTCTCGCCGACGCCCTCGGGTACGAAGAGCATCCGTACGACGCCTTGCTGAACTTGTACGAGCCGGGCTTGAAGTCGAGCACGCTCAAGAGCTTGTTCGGGCGGCTTCGCGCGCACCACGTCGCGCTGCTCCAGGAGATCCAAGCGGCGCCCGAGCCTCGCACCGACTTTCTGGAGCGCTTTTACTCGGTGGAGGATCAACGGACGCTCGCGTTGGAGTTCGCGCAACTGGTCGGGTACGACCTTTCGCGCGGACGGCTCGACGCGTCGGCGCATCCGTTCGAGATCTCGTTCACGCGCAACGACGTCCGCATCACGACGCGCTACCGCGAGACCTTCTTGCCGGGCGCCTTGTTCGGCGTGCTGCACGAGGCGGGCCACGCCTTGTACGAGCAGAACGTCGCTCCCGAGCTCACGCGATCGATTCTCGCGTCCGACCTGCTCGGCTTGTACGCGGTGGGCGGCGCGAGCTTCGGAACGCACGAAAGCTCGTCGCGCTTGTGGGAAAACCGCGTCGGTCGGTCGCGCGCCTTTTGGGACGTGCACTTCGGGCGTTTGCAATCGGTCTTCCCGGCCCAACTCGCCGACGTCACGCCCGAGGAATTCCACCGGGCCGTGAACCGGGTGCGGCCCAGCCTCATTCGCGTGGAGGCGGACGAGCTCACGTACGACTTGCACATCATGCTGCGCGTCGAGATCGAAACGGCCCTCATTGCGGGCGAAGTGCAAGTCGCGGAACTGCCCGAGCTTTGGAACGCCCGCGTCAAGGCGGACCTCGGACTCGACGTGCCCGACGACGCGCGCGGCGTGCTGCAAGACATCCACTGGTCGACGGGATACTTCGGGTCCTTCCCGACGTACACGATCGGTAACGTCATGGCCGCGCAGTTCTTCGAGGCCGCGAGCGAGGACGTCGAGGACTTGCACGGCTCGCTCGCTCGCGGTGAGTACGGCCCGTTGCGCGACTGGCTCACCGAGCACGTCTACCGCCACGGCCGGACCTTCACGCCGCATCAGTTGCTACTTCTCGCCACGGGCCGCGAGCTCGACGAGGGGCCGTACCTGACGTACCTCACGAACAAATTCCGGGACTTGTACGGTCTCGAGCAGGAGGCGAAGGCATGACGCAGCAAGGAAGATTGAGCGGGCAAGTGGCGATCGTGACGGGCGCGTCGAGCGGCATCGGCGAGGCGACGGCCCTCGCGTTGAGCGCCGAGGGCGCGGGCGTCGTTCTCGTGGCGCGGCGCGAAGAGCGGCTGCGTGAACTGCAAAGCCGCATCGAGGCGCAAGGCGGGCGCGCCGAGATCGTCGTGGCGGACGTCGCGGACGAATCGCAAGCGAGGCTGGCGGTGGAGCGCGCCGTGGGCGCCTTCGGACGGGTGGACATCCTCGTGAACAACGCGGGCTTGATGCTGCTCGGGCCGGTCACGAACGCGGACACGACGGACTGGCGGCGCATGATCGACGTGAACCTCCTGGGCCTCATGTACGCCACGCACGCCGCCGTGCCCCACATGAAGACGCAAGGCAACGGGCACGTCGTGAACATCTCGTCTGTGTCGGGACGCGGCGCGAGCCCGACGTCCGCCGGGTACTCGGCCACGAAGTGGGGCGTCGGCGGATTCAGCGAAGGTCTGCGGCAGGAAGTGAGGCTGCACGGCATTCGCGTCACGGTGATCGAGCCGGGCGTCGTCGCGACCGAGTTGACGAACCACATCACGCACCAAGAGACGAAGACGACGTACGAGGGCCGGATCTCGCAGATGACGACGTTGGAATCCGAAGACATCGCCGCCGCCGTCTTGTACGCCGTGACGCAGCCCAAACGCGTGAACGTCAACGAAATCCTCATTCGCCCGCTCGACCAAGGCTGAACCCAGGAGGTACGACCATGAGGAAGACCGCGCTTCTCGTGACTTTGGCCTTGACCGCCACGCTCGCCGACGTCGCCACCGCCGCGCCCGTTCGGGGAGGCACGCTGGCGTACGGCCGTTACGCCGACTCGCTGCTGCTCGATCCCGTGTACACCGACGCGAACCTCGACATCTGGATCTTGACGAACATCTACGAGACCTTGATCGAGGCGGTGCCCAGCACGAACACCTTCCGAGGCGGCCTCGCGTCGTCGTACGCCTTCTCGAACGGCGGCAAGACCTTCACGGTGACGCTGCGCAAGGGCGTGAAGTTCTCCGACGGCTCTCCGATCACTCCGGCCGACGTGAAGTTCTCGCTCGATCGAGCGCGCAATCCGAACAACGGCGCTTGGAACTCGTTGCTGACGTCGATCGCGAGCATTTCCACGAAGGGCAGCGATCAAGTGGTGCTGACCCTCAAGAACCCCGATCCGAGTTTGGTGGCGGCCCTCGCGACCTTCAACGCGGCGGTTTTGCCCAAGAAGCTGTACGAGGCCGCGAAAGGCAAGGACGACGCCGAAAAGGCCAAAGTCTTCGCGGAGAAGCCCATCGGGACGGGGCCGTTCATGCTCAGCGAGTGGAAGCGCGGCTCGTACATGGTCCTCAAGCGCAATCCGTACTACTGGAAGAAAGGCGAGGACGGCAAGGCCTTGCCGTACCTCGACGCGATCCGCTTCGAGATCCTGCCCGACGACAACACCCGCATCCTGAAGTTGCAATCCGGCGAGATCCAAGGCGCGGAGTTCATTCCGTTCGCGCGCGTCAACGAGCTCAAGGCGAACGCGCAGCTCAGCGTGGTCTTGTTCGCTTCGACGCGCCGCAACTTCATCGTGATGAACACCCGCGCGAAGCTCAAGAACGGTTCGGCGAACCCGTTGGCGAACGAAAAGTTCCGCCAAGCGCTCAACTACGCCACCGACAAACAGGCCCTCATCAAGCTCGTGGCGTTCGGCAACGGCAAGGAGAGCAAGTCGTACTTGGCGAGCACCACCCCGCTGTTCGCCGCGCAGACCGGCTATCCGTACGATCTCGCCAAGGCGAAGTCGCTGCTCGCCGCGTCGGGCGTTCCGGCGAACACGGCCGTCACCTTGCAAGTCATCGCCGGAAACGCCGATCAGATTTCGCTCGCGACGGCGCTGCAGCAGATGTGGGCGACGCTCGGGGTGAAGCTGAACATCGAGCAGCTCGAAAGCGCGACCGCCAACGGTCGTTACGCCGAGAACGACTTCCAGATGCAGTACAACTACTGGACCGACGACATCGCCGACCCGAACGAAGGCACCGCGTACGCCGCCGTGTACAAGAACGCCGAGTCCTTTCACACCGGCTTCCAGAACGCGAAGGTCGATCAGCTCTTCGCGCAAAGCCAAGTGGAGCTCGACAAGACCAAGCGCGCCAACCTCTACAAGCAAATCCAGCAAATCTACGTGGCGGCGGCGCCGATGGTGTTTTTGTACGAGCAGCCCTTCCCGGTGGCGTTGCGCAAGAACGTCAAGAACTTCTTGCAGACTCCGCTCGGAAACAACATCTTCGTGAACACTTACCTCGCGAAGTGAACGTATGACGACTGAAGACGTCTTGTTCCTGTCCATCGCCGAGTTAGGCGCCCGCTTTCGAGCGGGCTCCCTCTCGCCCGTGGACGTCACCCGGGCGACGCTGCAGCGAATCGAGCAGCTCGACACCGTCTTGAACGCCTTCATCACCGTGACGGGCGACCTCGCCATGGAGCAGGCGGAGGCGGCAGAGCGCGAATTGCGAAGCGGCGTGGACCGAGGACCCCTTCACGGCGTCCCGGTCGCCTTGAAGGATCTTGCCGACACGGCAGGTGTTCGTACGACGTGCGGCGCGCGCATCCTGAGCGATCACGTGCCGACCGTCGACGCCACGGTCGTGACGCGACTTCGCGAGGCGGGCGCCGTCCTCGTTGGGAAGACGAACATGCTGGAGTTCGCGTACGGCATCGTCCACCCCGACTTTGGGCAGACGAACAACCCGTGGGATCCGACGCGCACGGCGGGCGGATCGAGCGGCGGGTCGGCGGCGGCGGTCGCCGCGGGCCTGTGCTTCGCGGCGCTCGGAACCGACACGGGCGGATCGATTCGCATTCCCGCGTCGTACTGCGGCGTGAGCGGCCTCAAGCCCACGTACGGTCTCGTGCCGCTCGACGGCATCTTTGCGCTGTCATGGTCGCTCGACCACGGCGGCCCGATCGCGCGCAGCAGCGAGGACGCGGCCTTGCTGTTGGAAGTTCTCGCGCAACGAACGCTCGACGTGACGCCGCGTGGCCTCAAGGGCGTGCGGCTCGGCGTGCTCGAAGAGCACATCGACGGGCCCGAGATGGAGCCGGGCGTGCGCGAAGTCTTCATGCGCGCGCTCGAAGCACTCAAAGACGCGGGCGCGCACCTCGTTCCCGTGCGAATCGACGAGCTCGACGCCGCCGACGCCGCGCTCATGGACGTTTTGCTGCCCGAGGCGAGCGTCATCCACGAACGATGGGTGCGCGAGCGGCCCGACGACTACGCCAAGGACACGCGCATGCAAATCGAGCTGGGCTTCGACGTGCGCGGCGTCGCGCACGTCAAGGCGCAGCGTTACCGCCAAAGGCTGGCCGCGAACTTTCTCGACGCGATGCACGGCTTGGTCGCCTTGCTCTCCCCGACCGTCGCGTGGGTGGCGCCGCACGAAGATCCGGTCGTGGCGGACGAGGCGGGCGCCGCCGAGGCGCGGCGCACCGCTCCCACGAACCTCACCGGGTTTCCCGCGTTGAGCGTGAACGCGGGCTTTTCTCAGCAGCTCCCGGTCGGCTTGCACATCACGGCGCGTCCCAACGACGACGCCGTCGCCCTCGCACTCGGAGCGGCGATCGAGCGGTTGCTGGGCGCCAACCGCGTTCCTCCTCTTCTCGACATGCCCTCTGTGCTCGAAAGGACTTCAGGTTGAACATCTCCTTCGACGGTCGAACCGTCATCGTGACTGGAGCCGCGCACGGCTTCGGTCGGGCCATCAGCCTCGCATTCGCCGCTCGCGGCGCGACCGTGTGGGCGTGCGACGTGCAAGAAGCGGGGCTGCAGGAAACGGCTCGGCAAGGCGGCGATTTGGTGCACGTTCGTACGGTGGACGTCTCGAATCGTGACGCCGTGCGCGCGTTCGTGCAAGAAGCGTCGGGCGGCTCGCGCGTGGACGTCCTCGTGAACAACGCGGGCGGCGTGCTCGGGCAAGTCGGACGTCCCGTGGAGGAGATCTCCGAGGATGATTGGCACGCGATCTTTCGCGTGAACGTCGACGGGGCCTTCTACTTCTCGCAAGCGGTCGCGCCGCTGATGAAGGCGGCGAACTTCGGGCGCATCGTGAACATCTCCAGCGGCGCGGGTCTCGGCGTGAGCCTCACGGGCATTCAAGCGTACGCGAGCGCCAAGGCCGCGCAGATCGGCCTTACGCGGCAACTCGCACACGAACTCGGCGCGTGGGGCATCACCGTGAACAACGTCGCGCCCGGCTTCGTGCGCTCCAATCCCACCACGGAGCGGCAGTGGGAAAGTTACGGCGAGGAAGGTCAGCGTCGCCTCGTGCAGGGCATCGCCATGAAGCGTCTCGGTTCGCCCGATGACATCGCGCACGCCGTGCTGTTCTTCGCGTCGGACTTCGCGGGTTGGGTGACGGGCCAAATCCTGAGCGTCGACGGAGGAAAGTGATGGAAGACGTCTTGGCGTACTTGGAGCGTCACCACGAACGTGACCTCGCCGACTTGCAGTCGTTCGTGCGCATTCCCAGCGTAAGCACCGACTCGCGTCACCGAGAGGACGTGCGGCGCGCCGCTCAGTGGGTGGCGACGCGTCTCATCGACGCGGGCGTCACGGACGCCGCCGTGAACGACACGGACGGGCATCCGGTCGTGACGGCCTCGTGGACGTTCGCCGAGGGCGCCCCGACGGTGTTGGTGTACGGGCATTACGACGTGCAACCGCCCGATCCCGTGGACCGCTGGGACTCGCCGCCTTTCGAGCCGACCGAGCGGGACGGCAAGCTGTTCGCTCGCGGCGTGTCGGACGACAAGGCGCCGATGCTGATTCCGATTCGCGTCGCCGAGGCGTTCTTGAAAACGCGCGGTCACCTTCCGGTGAACGTGAAGTTCCTGTTCGAAGGCGAGGAGGAAGTCGGAAGTCCGCACCTCGGCGACTTCGTGCGGGCGAACGCCGAGCGCCTCGCGGCCGACTTCGTGCTGTCCGCCGACGGCGGCATGTGGCGCGCGGACATTCCGACGCTCACGGTCAGCGCGCGCGGCCTTTGCGCGCTCGAGTTCACGGTGAGGGGCCCCGGCAAGGACTTGCACTCCGGACGTCACGGCGGAGCGCTGCACAACCCCTTGCACGCCATCGCGCAGATGGTGGCGAGCTTGCACGACGAGGAAGGGCGGGTGGCCGTCGCGCACTTCTACGACGGCGCCTTGGCGATCTCGGAGGCGATACGCGCCGACACGGCGGCCTTGCCGTTTCACGACGAGGCGTACCTCGCCGATGTCGGCGCGTCCGACACGTTCGGTGAGTCAGGCTACTCGACGCTGGAACGCCAATGGTACCGTCCGACGCTGGAGCTCAACGGCTTGTGGGGCGGATACATCGGCGAGGGCAGCAAGACCGTCTTGCCGAGCGAGGCGCACGCCAAGATCACTTGCCGCCTTGTGCCCGGGCAAGACCCCGCGCGAATTCGCGCTTTGATCGAGGCGCACTTGCGCGCTCACACACCGCGCGGCGTCACGCTGAGCTTCAACAAGGACGACCACGGAGCGGCCGCGTACCGCATTCCCGACGATCACGTGGGACTCACGGTCGCGCGTGAAGCGCTCGAAATCGTGTACGACCGACCACCGCTCGTCGTCGGCATGGGCGGGTCCATTCCGATCTGCGACACCTTCCGAAGCGTCCTGGGAATCGACACGGTGTTCTTCTCGTTCGCCGTCGGCGACGAAAACATCCACGCGCCCAACGAGTTCTTCCGCTTGCCGCGCTTTTTCGAGGGTGCGCGCGCGTGGACGGCGTACTTCGAGGGGCTCGCGAAGACGAGCCCCTCGGCGACGAGCGGGACGGTGGCGCGTGCTTGACCTCATCGACGCGACGCCGCTCGGCACGACGTCCAAGGGCGCGCTCGACGCTCCCTCGGGCGGAGACGACCGCGTTCCGTACGTCGTCGTGCGCGGCGCGCGCGGCGGTCCGACCCTGCTCGTGACGGCGGGCGTGCACGGCGCGGAGTACGCGAGCATCGACGCGGCGTACCGAGTGGCCGAGGACACCGATCCCGCCTCGCTGTCGGGAACGCTCGTCGTTCTGCCGATCGTGAATCCGGCGGCCTTCTGGGCACGCTCGATTTACGTCAACCCCATCGACGGGCTCAACCTCAACCGCGTCTTTCCGGGAGACGCCAGCGGATCGTACGCGCCTCGCCTCGCGGCGTGGCTGCACGAGACGTTCTTGTCGCGCGCCGACGCTCTCATCGATTTGCACGGCGGGGACCTCGTCGAAGCGCTCGAGCCCTTTTCGATCTACGCGCGGGGGCACGAGGCGTCACGGCAGCTCGCGCTCGCCTTCGGCTTGCCGCACCTCTTGTCGAGCGAAAGTCGCGGCATGAGCTACGAGGTGACGCGCACCCATGGCGTTCCCGCCATCATCGCCGAGGCGAGCGGGCAAGGATTGCGCGGCGAGCAAGACGTCGCCTTGCTGGTGGAGGGAACGCGGCGAGCGATGCGGCACCTCGGCATGCTGGACGGCGAGGACGTCCGCGCGCCGATTCGCGAGCACGAGACGTTCGCTTGGCTGTCCTCGCCCGAACGGGGCTTGTGGACGCCGAGCGTGGCGGCGGGCGAGACCGTGGAAGTCGGACAGACGGTGGGTGTGCTGCGCGACCTCACGGGTCGGACGCTGCACACGGCGACCGCGCCGGGAAGCGGCGTCGTGCTGTTCGTCGTGTCGAGCCTCGCCATGAACGCGGGCGATCCGCTCGTCGGGATCGGCGTGCCGCCTTCATCTGCCTGACACCTCGGATGGTACGGTGAGCGCATGACGATCCAACCCATTCGACTCGGCGATCACGTGTTCGCGCTGCCGCTGCCCGCCAATTTGATGGGCGGCGTGTCGCTCATTCACCCCGCGCTGCTGCTCGACGACCGCGAAGGCGCGACGCTCGTGGACACGGGCGTACCGGGCATGGAGGGCGTCATCGAGGAGGCGCTTTCGGCGTTGTCGTTGTCGCTTTCGGACGTGCGGCGCGTCGTGGTGACGCACCACGACCTCGACCATATCGGCTCGTTGCCGAGCGTGCTGTCACGAACGAACGCGGACGTGCTGGCGCTCGAGGCGGAGGTGCCGTACGTGCAAGGCGACCTTCCGAGTCAAAAGCAGCCGTCGCCCGAGAGGCTCGCGGCGATGCCGCCCGCGATGAAGGCGGTGTTCGAGAATCCGCCGAGGGCGCGCGTCACGCGCGTCCTGCACGACGGGGACGTCTTGAACGTCGCGGGCGGCGTGGACGTCGTCGCGACGCCGGGGCACACCTTCGGGCACTTGAGCTTGTTCGTGCGGAAAAGCGGCGTGCTCATCGCCGGGGACGCCCTGACGAGCGCGAACGGCGAACTCCACCCGCCCATGGAGCGCGCCACGCCCGACATGGAGACGGCGATGCGAAGCTTGGGCAAGCTCGCCACCCTGCCCGTTCGCGCGATCCTGACGTACCACGGCGGCGTGGTGAGCGAGGACGCGGCGAGTCAACTGCGGCGCGTGGCGGGCTGAGAAGCGTCACGTCCGCCAAGCCACGAGCGGCACGGCGATCAACGTCACGGCGAGACCCCACCACTGGTCTCGCCGTAAACGCTCTTTGAGGACGGCCCACGCGAGCAGCACCGTGAACGCCGGGTAGACGTTCGACAAGACGCTCGCTTCGGCGAGGCGGCCGGTTTGCGCGGCGAGCACGAACAAGACGTTGCCGAGCGCGTCGAGGACGGAGGACGCCACGATGGGATTCGGCGCGGCAGGTTTCAAGCCGGAGCCGCGCACAGCGAGCACGAGCATCACGCTGCCCGACACGAAGCGCGCCACGACGAGCGGCCAGAACACCGAGCCGGGCGTGGTCTGACCGAGAAACACGAAGAACGCCCCGAAGCCGAGTCCCGCCGAGACCGCGAGGAGCACGCCGCCCCGTCCGGTGCTCGCGTCGCGCGTGAGGACGACCACGCCGACGAGGGCGAGGATCATCCCGACGAGTTGCACGAAGCCGAGCACTTGACCGAGCGCGACGCTCACCAAGACGGGCACGGCCGCCGCGAGCACGGCGCTCGTCGCCGCGACGACGCCCATGGGTCCGAGGGCGAGGCCGCGGTACAAGGACGCCAGCCCGATCAGTCCGCCCACGCCCGCGAGCGCACCCCACGCGAGGTCGGCGAGGCTCGGGGCTCGCTCGCGAGTCAGCACGGCGAGCAACGCGAACGCCACGAAGGACAGGACGTGCGCGAGGGCGACGACGCGCACGACCGGATCGCGCTTCGTGGCGACTCCGCCGCTGAAGTCGCCGGAGCCGAACGACACGGCGGCGCCGAGACCGGCGAGCAGGACGATCGCGACGTCGTTCAAGCGTCCTTGGCTCCTTGTGAAGTCGAGAAATGCATGCAGAGACTCTAGCCGTTGAAAAGGGCTTTGAACACACGCCGTACACTGAAAGGCGTGCCGCCCCTTCCCTTTCCCCCGTCCCAAGCGTGTCCGTGCGGCTCGAAGAAGCCTTTTCGAAGCTGCTGCGGACCGCTGTTGTCGGGCGCGCGTGACGCGCCGACCGCCGAGAAGCTCATGCGCTCGCGCTACACGGCGTACGTCTTGCGAGACGAGGCGTACCTGCTTGCCACTTGGCATTCCTCGACGCGTCCCGCGCGTTTGGAGTTGCGAAGCGACGAGACGCGTTGGATCGGCCTCGACGTCCGAGAAGTCGAGCGGGGCGGTCCGAGCGACACGTCGGGCGCGGTGACCTTCGTCGCTCGGTTCGCGCTGGGTCGCGAGCGGCACGAGATGCGAGAGGTGAGCACCTTCGCGCGTGAGGAGGGGCGCTGGGTGTACCTGGACGGTGTCGTGGCCCGAGGCACTTGAGACGTCACGACCAATCTCGGTCGGCGTGCAACTTCATACGATCGGCGGCGGCCTTCACGTCCTGCAAGTCCACGGGGTCGCTGAACGGATCGGCGTCGAGGGTCGTGACGCGGTTGAGGAGCTTTTGCCAGCGTCGCAGTTCGTCCACGTACGGCCCGAAGGGCACGCGCTTCAATTCGTTCCCGTCGGGCACGAGGTCGTGAATGCCGTTGTGCAGCCACTCTCCTTCGTGCCAATTGGGCATGTCCACGCCGGGAAAGAGGCACACGCCGTGCAAGTCGATGCCCCTGGAGACGGCGGCGAGGCTTTCTTCCATGACGTCGCACAGCCACGCGGGCCGTCCGTCGCCGAGCCCGCTCGTCTCGGAGATGATGATGGGCCGCTTGTAGCGCTCCCAGACTTCCCACAGCAAGTCGCCCAGGGGAACGATGCGTTCGTCACGTGGTCCCAGCGCTTGATGCGGGCCGTGCTCGCGGTACTCCATCTGCCCGAACGAGTAGCAGTTGACGCCCACGATGTCGAGGACGTCGAGCGAGCCGCCGAACTCCGGGTGCTCCTTTCCGGCGAGAACGTCCCACGCGACGAACGTGTCGCGAAACGTTTCGTCGCGCGCTTCCTCGGCGAGGTCGGGTCGGTCGGCAGGCGGCACGATGTACACGAGGGGATCGACGTTCACCATGCGCGCGTCGGGATCGACTTCGCGAATGGCGTGGACGCCCGCGATGGCCGCCTCGCACAGCGCGAGCCGCAAGGCGAAGCGCGTTTCGCGGCTTTCGCCGTACGGAGCGACCCAGCCCCACTCGCCACCACAAAACGAGAAGAAGGTGATCTCGTTGATCGGCGTGAAGAAGTGCGGGCCGCGCACCCGGGGCGTCACGTACTCGGCCACGGCGCGGCAATAGCGGGCGAAACGCTCTTTGAACTCGGGCTGGAACGGGTCGAGGTCGTCGGGGTAGCCGTAGTGGCACAAGTCCCAGATCGGCAAGAGTTGGCAGGCGTTCAGCGCATCGATGTAGGGGTCGAGCCGTCCGAAGTCGAACTCGCCGCCTCGGTCCACGAGCGGCCACGGTACGCCTTCTCGCACCACGGCGATCCCGAGGTCACGCAGCAATCGGTAATCTTGCGCGACGAAGCGGTCGTGCTGCGTTTCCGCGACGAGGTCGCGACGCCCTTGACGCTTCCAGTGGAAGGTGGAGCACTCGAAGCCGGACAAGAAGAACGTCGGGAACAAGCTGGCACGAACGGTCATGTCGAGCCTCCGGAAGTGCGAACGGCAGCGTGAGCGTGGAGTGGCATGCGTTCACCGTACCCGGAGGCGTGGGCGTGGAGATGGCGGAATCGTGGAGGGTCGCTTACGCGCGCCAAACTCAGGGAACGATGAGGTGCAGATCGCCGAACTCGTGCCAAAGGTAGCGGCCTTGCAAGGCGGCTTCGTACGCGGCGCGCAGGTGGCGCTCTCCGGCGAGCGCGGCCAGCATCAGCAGGTGGCTGGCGCGCGGTTCGTGCCAGCCGGTCAGCAAGCCGTTCACGGCGCGCACGCCACGCTGAGGCGTGATGACTTCGCGCGTCCAGCCTTCGCCGGGGTGGGCGGTGCCGCGCGCGTCCGTGACGGTCTCCAAGGCTCGGACGACGGTCGTGCCGACCGCGAGGACGCGTCCGCCGTTGGCGCGCGTTTCGTTCACGGCGCGCGCGGTGCTGTCGGGCACGCGGTAGAACTCCTCGTAGGGCGGCTCGTGGTCTTCGAGGGAAGCGACGCCGGTATGCAGCACGAGGGGCGCGACGCGCACGCCCTTCGCGACGAGGCGGGTGAGCAAGTCGGGCGTGAAGGCGCGTCCGGCGCTCGGCATCTCGGCGCTGCCGCTTTCGGTGGCGTACACGGTTTGGTACGCTTCCAGCGGCCAGTCGCGCGGCACGTAGCCGTAGCGAATGGGGCGGCCGTGCGCGGCGAGGTAGGTGGCGAGGTAGGTGTGCGGAGCGCAGGGAAGGTGCAAGGCGGCGATCCACAGGCGCGTGCCGTCGCGCGAAGGCGGCGCGGCGCGGTCGAGGCTGTAGGGCGCGAGGAGGGTGACGCCGCCGCCGCCGGGCAAGGTGAGGGTTTCGCCCGCGTGCGCGTGGCGGAAGGGGGCCGTCGCGATGTCGGTGGGAAGGCGGACCTCGACGGTCCAAAGGTCGGCGGGCAGGTGCGTGCTGAGGTGGACGACGAGGGGCGTGCCGTCGGCACGGTCGGCGCGGAGCGCGGCGGGAAGCGTGCCGGACGTGTTGAGGACGAGCAGGTCGTCGGACGTGAGGAAGTTCGGCAGATCGCGGAAGTGCGCGTGCGTCACCGTGTCGTCTCGCACGCGCGAAACGAGCAGGCGCACGTCGTCGCGGGCGAGGCCGCGCGCTTCGGGCGGTTCGTGCGCTTCAAGGTCGGGCGGCAAGGTGAAGTCGAGCGTGGCGGTCGGCAGGATGTGCGTCACGGAAGGACCACCTCCGGGTGGAAGAGGGTGACGTGCAGGTCGTCGGGCGTGACGAGCCGTTGGTTGTGGTGACCCCACGGCGTGTCGACGGGTGGCGCGAGTGGTGTGGCTCCGTGTGCGGCGAGTCGCGCCGCGACGCCTTCCACGTCGTCGACGTTCAACGCGACACGCACGGGGCCGCTGGCGATGCCGGGGGATTCGACGGCGTCGATGCGCCGAGCTTGAGGCGTGTCGAGCAGTTCGAGGGTGGCGCGGCCCACGTCGAGGACGAGGCCGCGTCCGTTCGGGTCGTTCCAGCCTTCCACGACGTGCAGGCCGAGGCCGTCTCGGAAGAGGCGCACGGCCGCGTCGAAGTCGCTCGCGGCGAGCACGAGCCGCAGTTCGCTCGGCGGATTCACGCGGGCACCGCCGCGAGGTCGCGGGCGACGTAGCGTCCGCTGGGCAAGTCGCCTTGCAACAAGCGCAGGAAGCCGGGAACGCTCGCTTCGGGCGGAGCGCGGTCGCTGATGTCCTCGCCGGGAAAGGCGTCTTGGTGCATGCGGGTGTTCATGTCGCCGGGATCGACCCAGTACACGCGCCAATCGGGGCGTTCGGCGGCGAGGACGCGGCTGATCTGCTCCAAGGCGGCCTTGCTCGAGCCGTAGCCGCCCCAGCCCGCGTAGCCTTCGACGCCCGCGTCCGAGGAGACGTTGACGACGCGAGCTCCCTCGTGCAGGAGGGACGCGGCGAGTTGCGCGAGGCGCAGCGGCGCGAGGACGTTCACGTCGTACACGCGCCGCAAGGCATCGACATCGTAGTCGAGGAGGTCCGGGCGAGGCGTGACGCCGAGGGTGCTGGCGTTGTTGACGAGGGCGTCGAGACCGCCGAGGGTGCGCGCGGCGTTCACGAGGGCGCCGGCGTGCGCTTCGTCGGAGACGTCGCCGGGCAGGGCGAGGACCGTGGCGTGCTCGGCGAGTTCGGCGCGGGCGGCTTCGAGTTCGCTTGATTCGCGGGCAGTGATCACGAGGCTCCAACCTTGTCGAGCGAGGGCGCGGGCGAGGGCGAGGCCGAGACCGCGCGAAGCTCCGGTGACGAGGGCAATGGGCATGGACGTCCTTTCCGGGACGGCCAATGGGGCCGTCTCCTTGAAACGAGGAACGAGGACCGCGAGACGCTTCGCGTCTCGTGAGCGTTGTGAGCGTCCTACTGGGCGCGTTGAGGGCACTGTACTTCTCGCGACCAGAAAAAGCAAGTATTTACTTGTTAAACTCCTTTTGCCTTCGCTTCTCGCGCTACACTCGGTCCATGCCGGTCGTCAGCCCCGCCCTCGATCACCTTCCCGCCACCCGCCGGGACATCCTGCAATTGCTGAAAAAACGCGGTGAACTCGGCGCGGAGGACCTCGCGGCGCACCTCGGAATCACGCCGAGCGGCGCGCGTCAGCACCTCACGGCGCTCGAACAAGCCGATCTGATCGCCGCCCGCGATCTACGTGACGGCCCCGGACGTCCCAGGCGCCGCTATCGTCTCACCGCGCAGGCCGACGCGATGTTTCCCCGTGCCTACGCCGAGCTCACCAACGAACTGCTGAGCTACGTCGAGGACGCCGACCCCTCTCTCGTCGCGCACCTGTTCGCGAAACGCGGCGAGCGCCGCTTGCGGGCCACCCTCGCGCGCACGAATGGTCTGTCCTTTGCCGAGCAAGTCCGCGAACTCACCCGCGTGCTCGACGAGGACGGCTACCTCGCCGACGTCGAGGAGCGAGAAGACGGCTCGTTCGTGATCACCGAGCACAACTGCGCCGTCCTCTCGATCGCCATGCGCTACGGCCACGCGTGCGGCAGCGAGTTGGAGTACATTCGCGCCGCCTTGCCGCAAGCCGACGTCTCGCGCGTCGCTCACATGCTCTCCGGCGCGCACGTGTGCGCCTACCTCATCCGGCCGAAGTTCTGACGACGCGTCTCGGCGAGACGAGAAGGCGAGGGCGCCTCCGCGCCCTCGCCTTCGTCGAAAAAGGCGCGCTTCAAGTCACCAGGGTGAGCGCCTTGTTGAACGCGGCGTCCTTGTTCATCAAGGCGAGTTCCGGCACCGTCGTATGTTCCACCGAGATGAAGGTGAGGTCTCGAAGCCGATGAAGCCCAAGACGGCGCGCAGATACGTGTGCAGAAAGTCCAAGCTCGCCAGTGGCATGTCCGCGTACGCGGAGCCCGACGCCGTCACCACGACGATCTTCTTGCCCTTCACGAGTCCTCGGAAGCTTCCGTCGGCGTCGACTTCGAACGTGTGGTGAACGCGCACGACTTGATCGATCCAAGCTTTGAGGCTCGAGGGAATGCAGAAGTTGTACATCGGCGTGCTGATCAGCACCGTGTCGGCGGCGTGCAGTTCGGCCAGGAGGACGTCGGAGACCGTCGTGGCGCGCTTGAGGTCGTCCGTGACGAACGCGGGCGGCGTGAAGAATCCTTGGATCGTCTCGGCCGTCAGGTGCGGAATTTGTTGGAGGGCGAGATCGCGGTTGATGACGCGTCCGTCCGGGTGGGCGCCGCGCCACTGCGTTTCGAACGTTTGCGCCACTTGGCGGGAATACGATTGAGCGTTGCGTGGGCTGGCGTCGACTCTCAACAAAGTCGCCATGACTTTCCCTCCTCGGGAACATCGACAGGACCGGCGCTTCCCATGCTTCACATTTCCCTCCTCGCGCGCCTGTCTGCCCGGGGCGCGGAAGCACCGGTCGGGAGAACGCCAGAACGTGCGGGAAAGCTCGCTGCGAGCCATGGCTTGAAGACGGTTCACGAACCGGTCGGAGTGAAGGCGAACGAAGTGATCTGCGGATGCAGCTCATCACCTCCCCTGTGGGCACGCGCGGCACATCGAAGGGTACGACGAAGCGTGAATGACGCAGTGTAAGCCGCGCGCCGCCCCTCGTCCATGAGCGTTCGGCGCGTACGCCTGTAGACGCTTCCTACAGACACCTCACGCGGGTGTAGTACGACGTTCGCGCTAGCGAGCGCTCGGCGTGATCGTCACCGCGTCGAGTTGCACGTCACCTGCGACTTGTGTGAACGCGACGGTATTGAGGCCCGACTTCAAGGCGACCGTCAGCGTGCGCGTGCCGTAACTTTCCCAACCGCTCGCCGGGTACGCCACACGGTTCGGGGCGCCGTTCACGGTGACCGTCTGCGCGGCCGCCTTGCCCGAGCCGTTGGAGAAGCGCACGCGCAACACGTAACGCCCCGCCGAAGGTGCGGTCACGTCGAGGTCCACGCGGTCGCCCTCGTCGTCGAAGCGCGCCGCGACTCCTCCCGAAGCGAACGAGGACTCGCGCGAGACGGTGCCGCTGACCTTCGCCTGCTCGACTTCGTACTCGCCCGACGGCAAGGGCGAGGTCTGCTCGAAACCGACGGGAGCCCCGAAGTTCGGCGTGCCGTTCGCGTTCCACGTCAACTTCTGAGCGCGTACGCTGCGCCCGTTCCAGCCCGAGCCGTACACGAGGTTGGCGTGGTAGAGGTGCCAATCCTCGGAGCCGTCGGGAGACTTCACGAAGCCGTTGTGCCCCGGACCGTACACGTCGGCACGGTCGTTGCGGGCGAAGACGCACCCGTTCGACTTCTTCCACGCGGCGGCGTTCATGACGTCGCCGCCCTTGTCGAGCGACAGCAAACCGAGGCAGTAGTCGTTCGTCCAACTGCCGCTCGCGGAGTACGCGAGGAACACGCGTCCGTCGCGCACGAGTACCTCGGGGCCTTCGTTGATGTAGGGACGCCCGTTTTGCTCCCACGGCTGATCGGGCCGCGAGATGCGAACGCGTCCGCCTTCGAGCGTCCACGGATTGCGCATCTTGGCGATGTAAAGGTCTTGCTCGACGTTCTCGGTGCCTTCCCAGCCCGACCACACGAAGTACCGCTCGCCGCTCGGCGCGCGAAGCACCGTCCCGTCGATGGCCCAGCGATCGCTGGAATCGGAGATCTTGCCTTTGAACGTGTACGGTCCGGTGACGCTCGGCGCTTCGAGGACGTACATGCGGTGGTTCTCGTTGCGGCCGTCGTCGGCGGCGTAGTACACGTACCACTTGTCGCCCCAACGAACGAGTTCGGGCGCCCACAACTCGCAGCACGGCGAGTCGCCTTGCCCGCCGCGCCAAATGACGGTCTTCTTCGCCCGCCCGAGGCCCGTGAGCGTGAGGGACGTACGAACGCTCAAACCGTCCTGATCGGATTGCACGAGGTGGTAGAAAGCGCCGTCGAACACCACCGACGGATCTTGGCCGACGTCGAGGACGGGATTGCGAAACGTCTGCCGAGGGAGCGTCGAGGTGGCGGGTTGAGCGGACGCGAGCACGGCCAAGCTCAGCAGCAGGGCGCCCGAGCGGGCGGAAAGTAGTGAGCGACGCATAGTCCGATCGTATCCGTGGGCAAGTCCGCTTGGTGAACAGACGGCGCCGTGTACGATGAAGATTGGATCATGCTGCCTTCTGCTCTTGCCTTCGACGATTCGACCTTCGAGAACGTGCGGCGCGTCGTGGACGACGCGGTCGAACAGGGAACGCACCCCTCGGCGGTCGTCACGATCGCGCGCGGCGACGGAACGGCGTGGTCGCACGTCGCGCCGGGCCTCACGAGCCACACCTTCACCAGCCGCTTTCCGATCGCGTCGATCACGAAGCCGATCGTGGCGCTCGCCTTGATGCGCCTCGTCGAGCGCGGCGCCCTGCTGGTCGGCGATCCCGTCGCGCGGCACTTGCCTTCGTTCGCGCGAAACGGCAAGGAGCGCGTGACGGTACGTCACCTGTTGACGCACACCAGCGGCCTCAGCGTCCCGGAGGACGTGTCGAACGCTTTGTGGCTGGACCGCGCGACGAGAGAAGCGTACGTGGAGGCCGCCTTCGACGCGCCCCTCGCCTTCGAGCCGGGTTCGCACCACGCCTACGTCAGCGTGCACGGCTTCGAGGTGCTCGCCGCCCTGGTGACGCACCTCGCGCAGCGCGACTTCACGCGGGTCCTGCACGAGGAAGTCTTCGCGCCCCTGGGAATGATCGACACGAGCTTCGACGTGCCCGACGAGTCTCGCCTCGCGCACGCGCCCTTTCAAGGCGGACGCGACGAGCTCGCGTACTGGGCGTCGCTGACCTTCGCGAGCGGCGGCCTCATGTCGACCGCGTCGGACCTCCTCGCGCTCGGCTTGACGTTGCTGCGCGGCGGGCGCAGCGGATCGTACCGCTTGCTCTCGGCGGGCACGCTGGAAGTCATGACGCGCCTTCACACGCGCGGCTTGCGCAACGACAGCGGTTTTGCCTTTCAAGCGCTCGGCTGGGGAAAGCGCAGCGACGCGGGCGTGCTGCTCGCGTCGGACGCGTCGTTCGGACACAGCGGCGCCACGGGCGCGTTCTTGTGGATCGATCCCGTGTACGACGTGGTGTTCGTGTTCTTGTCGAGCGAGGGCGGCACGGAGCCGCACCGCGTGCCGATGCTGGCCCTCAACGCGACGATCGCCGCCTTGACGTGACGGCGATCTTGTCTCGCGCGGCGGGGGACGGTAAGGTCGAGCGATGTTGATTCGGGAACTCGGCGAGCGGGACGCGAGCGCATACTACGCGCTTCGCCTCGAAGGGTTGGAGCGCGAACCGCGCGCGTTCGGAAGCGACGCGGACTCGTTTCGCGGAACGCCGCTGGACGCCGTGGGCGAGCGTTTGAGGGCGTCGGACAACGTGTTCACCTTGGGAGCCTTCGACGACGGTCGGCTCGTCGGCATCACGACGTTCGCGCGCGAAACCGGGGCGAAGACGCGGCACAAAGCGAACGTCTTCGGCGTGTACGTGCGCGAGGACGCGCGTGGGCGCGGCGTGGCGAACGCCCTGCTCGGCGAGTTGATTCGGCGGGCGCGCCAGATTTCGGGCGTGGAGCAACTTCATCTCGCCGTGTCGGTCACGCAGACGGCGGCGCGGCGCTTGTACGACGCGCACGGCTTCGTGGTGTACGGCGTGGAACCGCGCGCGCTCAAGGTGCACGGCGAGTACGTCGACGAGGAGTGGCGGGCACTGCGTCTGGCGTGACGTTCAAGTTTCGATGTCGGTGGGACGCTCCAGAGTCAGGAAGCGCACCGCGCCGGGCAGGATGCGGGCCGTGAAGGGCGTCGTCTCGACGTGTAGTTCGCCGTCGTACTGCATCGGGAACGGTTCGACCGCGTCGACTTGCACTTCGCTCGCCTGGAAGGTCTCGAGGTTGCCGCTGAACATCGGGTCGGCGAGGTCGAACTTCACCAAGAGGCTGTCGATGAGGTTGGGCACGAGTTGCAAGATGTTGCCGGCCGTGAGGAGGATGACGGTGAAGCGGCCGTCGCGCGGGCTGATGTCGGACGTGATGGGCATGCGGTAATTCGCCATGCCCATGTTGGCGATCATCACGCCGATGCCTTCGAATTCGCGCTTCTCGCCGTCGGCGATGACGTGGAAGGTGGTGCGCTTGGGATTGACTTGGCGCATGGCGCTGATGACGTACGCCATGGAGCCGAAGCGCTTCTTGAGGTCCTCGGACTCCTTGATCATGGCGGCGTCCGCGCCCGCGCCCGCCAGCATCGCGAAGCCTGCTCGCTCGCCCTTGACTTCCAACTCGCCGAGGTCGACGCGCAGGGTGTGGCCCACGCGCACGACTTCCAGCAAGCCAAGCGCGTCGGTCGGCAGCGCGAGGTTTTGCGCGATAAGGTTGGCGGTTCCGACAGGCACGGCGAGAATCGGGATGTTCGTGTTGCGCGCGGCGTAAGCGACGCTGCTGACCGTGCCGTCTCCTCCGGCGGCGACGAGCGCGTCGTAAGACTGAAGGTCGTGCAGGTGTTCGCCAGGATCGCGCGTCGTGAGCTCGCGCATCTCCAAGCTGAGGCCTTGCCCTTCGGCGAGCATCACGAATTGACGAAGAAGATCGGAGCCTTGACCGGACTTGGGATTGAAGACCACCAGCAGGCGTTTGGGAGGTGTGGCTTGCGTCATACCTTCATTGCACTTGGAAAACGTCCGCGACTCAACAGAGCGATTCTTGTGCGTCGTCAACGTCCGGTCGTTTGATGGCGTGACAAGCGGTCTTCGACGCGCCGAAGGCCCAGCGACAAGACGCTGCTGATGATCCAGTAGATCACGGCGACCGCGAGGTAGAGCGGGGTGGGCTGAAACGTCCGCGCGATGATGAGGTTGGCTTCCTGCAGCAACTCCACGACCGTGATGACGGACACGAGGGAGGTGTCTTTCACGAGGCTGATGAAGGAGTTGCCGAGGGCGGGTACGGCGATGCGCAGGGCTTGGGGCGCTTCGATGTCGCGGAACGTGTGCCAAGTGCTGAGGCCGAGGGCGCGCGCCGCTTCCCGTTGACCGCTCGGCACGGCGAGGAAGGCGCCGCGCAACGCTTCGGACGCGTACGCGCCGACGTTCAAAGCGAGGGCGAGCACGCCCGACCAAAGCGGTCCGAGATCGATTCCGAGGTCGGGCAGGACGTAGTACACGACGTAGATCTGCACGAGCAGCGGCGTGCCGCGAATGAGCGAGACGTACGTGCGCGCGATCCACTCCAGCGGCGGCACGCGTGACAGGCGCGCGAGGGCCGTGGCGAGGCCGAGCAGGAAGCCGGGCAGCATCGCGCCGAGCGCGTACCCGAGGGTGACGAGCGAGGCGCGCAGCAAGAACGGCAGGTTTTCGAGAACGACCTGCATGGTGTTCAGTTTCCTCCGAAGACGAGGCGCTTCATGTACGAGCTTTCTTCATACGGCGCGGCAAAGTAGAACACGGGCCGCGTCGCGGCCCGTGTTCGGGTTGGAACGGTTACTTGCTGACGTCTTGACCGAACCACTTGTTGCTGATCTTGGCGTACGTGCCGTCGGCCTTCATGTCGGCGAGCGCCTTGTTGACGGCCTTGACGAACAGCGGGTTGCCCTTGCGGACGGGAATGCCCATCTCGATGCGCTCGCCTTGGATGGCGGCACCGGGCTTGACGGGCAGACCGCTTTGCTTGACGAGGTACGCGGCCAGCAGGCGGTCGTTGAGGGCGGCGTCGATGCGGCCCAAGCTGAGGTCGCGCAAGGTATCGGGCGCGGCCTTGTACGTGCGGATGTCGATGCCGCCGACGGCGCGGGCGATCTGCTCGTAGTTGCTGCCCGTGCCGACGCCGAGCTTTTTGCCCTTGAGATCGTTGAGGCTCTTGAAGGCGCGCGTCTCGTTCTTGCGAACGATGAATTGCGGGCTGGACACGACGTACGACGAGGTGAAGTCGAGGGACTTTTGGCGTTCGGGCGTGATGGCGACTTGGTTGACGATGACGTCGTACTTGTTCGCTTGCAAGCCTGCGATGATGCCGCTCCACTCGGTGAGGACGAATTGCGGCTTGAGGCCGAGTCGGCGCGCGATTTCCGTGGCGACGTCGACGTCGAAGCCGACGAGCTGACCTTTTTCGTCGCGGTAGTTGAAGGGCGGGTAGGTGCCTTCCATGGCAATTTTGAGCGTGCCGCGCTGCTTCACGGTGGTGAGCAGGTCGGGCGACGCGGCGGGAGCGCTGGTGACGGCGAGGGCCGTGAGGATGAACAGGATGTTACGCATGTGGATCCTTTCGGCGCTATGAATTCCAAAGCGCTTAACGATCCAAACTATAATTCATGGTCCTCGAAGCCAAGGCGAACGAAGTCACACTCCGGGCTCTCAGCGGCTGAGCGGCCGTTCCTCGTTCACGGCGACCTTGACGGACGCCTCGTGCACCTTGGGAAGCGCCACGTAAAAAGTCGTGCCTTCCTGCACGCGGCTCTCGGCCCACACGCGCCCTCCATGGCGCGTCACGATGCGCTTCACGTTCGCGAGGCCGATGCCCGTTCCCTCGAACTCGCCCCCGGTGTGCAGTCGTTGAAACACGCCGAACAGCTTGTCGGCGTACTTCTCGTCGAAGCCCACGCCGTTGTCACGCACGAACAGCACCTGCGCCTCGTCCTCCTCGAAGCTGCCGACCTCGATGACGGCGACGTCACGCGCGCGCGTGTACTTCAGCGCGTTGCCCAACAAGTTCGCGAACACTTGCCGAAACGCTGCCAAGTCCGCGCGCACGACCGGCAAATCGCCGACGTGCCACTCCACCCGCCGTCCCACCTCGTCGCGAGCGAGATCACGCCGCACCTCCGCCACGAGGTCGGCCACCGACACGTCCACCAACCGCAAGTCCTGCCGACCCGTGCGCGAGTACGCCAAAAGATCCTCGATGAGGCCGTTCATCTTCAACGTCGCCTTCTCGATGATCTCCAAGTACTGCTCCGCTTTCGAGTTCTCCGCGCCTTGAACCTCCTTGGCGAGCAGATTCGCGAAGCTCGCGATGTGCCGAAGCGGCGTGCGCAAGTCGTGCGACACCGAGTACGCGAAAGCTTCCAGCTCGTGGTTGAGGTCTTGCAACCTCGCCGTGCGCTCGCGCACGCGGGCTTCGAGCGACGCGTTGAGATGGCGAATTTCGCGCTCTACCCGCTTGCGCTCGCTGACGTCCTTGCCCGTCGCCACGAAGTGCGTGATGCGTCCCGACTCGTCCTTGATGGGCGTGATCGTCTGCTCCTCGTGGTACAGCGTGCCGTCCTTGCGCCGATTCACGAATTCTCCGCGGTACACCTCCCCGGCGAGAAGCGTGCTCCACAAGCTTTCGTTGAAGCCCGGGTCGGGCTCGCCCGAGCGCACGAGGGTGAGACGCTGCCCGAGCGTCTCTATGCGCGCGTACCCCGTGAGCCGCTCGAAGGCGGGATTGACATACTCGATGCGTCCGTCGCGGTCCGTGATCACCACCGGATCGTCCGTCTGCTCCAGCGCGCTCGACAATTTGTGCACTTCGCGCGCCGCTCGTTCGCGGTCCCGCTCGTTTTGCCGCCGCAGTCGCTCGCTCGTGAGTTGCGCCTCGCGCGCCTCACGCTCGCGCAGCGCGCGTTCGTGCGCTGCGATCGCCCGCGTCTTGTGATGCAAGTCCACGAACACGCCGACCTTCGCGCGCAGCACTTCCGGCACGATCGGCGCGAAGATGAAGTCCACCGCGCCGAGCGCGTAACCGCCGAGGGTGTCGGCTTCCGCGCGGTCGTACGCCGTCACGAAGATGATCGGCGTGCTTTCCGTCTGAGGACGGCTGCGGATGAGCGCGGCCGTCTCGAAGCCGTCCATGTCCGGCATCCGCACGTCGAGCAAGATAAGAGCGAAATCGTGTTGCAGCAGCAAGCGCAAGGCGTCGCGGCCCGACTCGGCTTGTACGAGGTTCTCGCCGAGCGACTCCAGCGCCGCGCTCAACGCCAACCGCTTGGCCGGATCGTCGTCCACGATGAGGATGTTCACGCGGGCGTCCGCGCTCGGCACCTTGTTCACGCGACCCTCCGGTACAGCTTCTCACGCGCGTCGAGTTCCACGAAGCGCGACTGAACCGGGCTGAACGTCAACGTCTCGTGTCGTCCGAGACCCAGCACCCCGCTCGGCGCGAGGCTCTCGAAGAGAAGTTCGTGCACGCGCGCCTGAAGCGGCTTGTCGAAGTAGATCAAGACGTTGCGGCACAAAATCAGGTGGAAGTCGTTGAAAGACCCGTCCGTCACGAGATTGTGCTGCCCCCACGTGATCTGCCGCTTGAGATCGCCGCGCACGATGGCGTGGTCGTACGACCGCGTGAAGTACGACGCGAAATCCCGCTCGCCGCCCGCCTCGTGGTAATTGCGCGCGTAGCCCTCCATCCGGTCGCGCGGATAGATGCCGTCGCGCGCCCGCGCGAGCGCTTTGGGATTGAGGTCCGTCGCGTACAGGCGCGTGCGATTCAACAATCCCGCCTCGTGCAGCAAGATCGCCGTGGAGTACACCTCCTCGCCGCTCGAACAGCCCGCGTGCCACACGCGCACGAACGGATTCGTGCGCAGCAACGGCACGACCGCGTCGCGCAGCGTCGCGTAAAAGCCCGGATCGCGAAACATCTCGGTCACGCCGACGGCGACGCACGAAACGAAGTCCTGAAAGGCGTCGCGGTCGCGCAACACCCGCTCTTGCAACGCCGATACGCTCGAAAGGTTCGACGTGCGCGCGCAGTGCATGACGCGCCGCTTGAGAGTGGCGGGAGCGTAACCTCGAAAGTCGAAGCCGTAGCGGCGGTACACGCCTTCGAGCAGCAAGGCGACCTCCAAGTCTTCGATCTCGTCGTCCGCGAAGGTCATCGGTACAGCCACACCCTCAAGAGGCTCAGGAGTTTATCGGTGTTCACGGGCTTGCTGATGTAATCGGACGCGCCCGACTCGATGGACTTCTCGCGGTCGCCCGGCATCGCCTTGGCGGTGAGCGAGATGACCGGAAGGTTCTTGAACTTCGGGTTGGCGCGCACGAGGCGCGTCGTTTCGTACCCGTCGAGCTCCGGCATCATCACGTCCATCAGCACCGCGTCGATATCGGGCGTGCTCTCCAACAGAGCGATCGCGTCGTGCCCGTTCTCGGCCGTGAACACCTGCATCTTGTGGCGTTCCAGCACCGCCGTCAGCGCGAAGATGTTGCGGATGTCGTCGTCCACGACGAGAATGCGCTTCCCGACGAGCATCGGGTCGTTTTGACGCGCGACGTCCAGCAGTTGCCGCTGCCCTTCGGGCAAGTTCGCCTCCACGCGGTGCAAGAACAGCGTGACTTCATCGAGGAGACGTTCGGGGGACCGCACGTCCTTCACGATGATGGACTTGGCGACTTTACGCAACTGCGCTTCTTGCTGCCGCGTCAGATCGGCGGCGGTGTACACGATGATCGGCACGGCTCGCAGGGCCGCTTCCTGCTGCATCGCGTCGATGAGGTCGAAGCCGCTCATGTCGGGCAGACGCAAATCGAGGACGACGCAGTCGAAGGGACGCTCGCGCATCACCGTCAAGGCTTCCACGCCGCTCGTCACGGCGGTCGTCTTCACGTCGCCGTTGCCGATGAGGTCCACGATACTCGCTCGCTGCGCGTCGTCGTCCTCCACGACGAGCAGATTCTTGACGCGCCGAGCGAGGAAGTCTTCGAGCTTGCCGAACGCTCGTGCGAGCGCTTCTCGATCGGGCGACTTCGTGAGAAAGTCGAGCGCGCCGAGTTTGCGGCCCAGCAGCGAGTGCTCGTCGCTGGAGATGATGTGAACGGGAATGTGCCGCGTTGCCGGATCGTGCTTGAGGCGGTCGAGCACCGCCCAACCGCTCGTATCGGGCAAATTCAAGTCCAGGGTGATGGCGCTCGGTCGGTACTGCGTGGCGAGCGCGAGGGCCGCGTCACCACGCGCGGCGATGAGTCCCTTGAAGCCGCGTTCGCGCGCCAAGTCGAGCAGCACGCCCGCGAAGGCCGGATCGTCCTCCACGATGAGAAGGGTACGGTCGCCCGAGCGGATGTTCTGGCGGTCGTCTTCGAGGTCGGCGGGCAAGGCGGCCACGTCCACGCGCTCGTTCTGCACGGACGGCCCGTCGGGCAGGCCGAGCCGCAAGTCCACGGCGCGCGACAAGGACGCGGGCGTCGAAAGACCCGAGGGAGACAGGGGATCCACCGAAGTGCGCTCCGGACGCGCCGAAGGCAAGGGCGCGCCGTCGAGCGGGAGGTACACCGTGAAGGTGCTGCCTTGGCCGGGCACGCTCTCCAACCGGATCTCGCCGCCGAGCAACCGAGCCAGTTCGCGGCTGATGGCCAGCCCGAGGCCCGTTCCGCCGTACTTGCGGCTTGTCGTGCCGTCCGCTTGCTGAAACGCCTCGAAAATGAGCTGCTGCTTGTCGTGCGCGATGCCGATTCCCGTGTCGTGCACGTTGAACGCCACGACCGAAGACGCCCGTGACAGCACCGCGTGATCGGCGCTCCAACCCGTCGTGACGGGCCCCACGCCGATGCGCACCTCACCCTTGGCGGTGAACTTGAAGGCGTTCGACAAGAGGTTCTTGAGAATTTGCAGCAAGCGCTTGCCGTCCGTGCGAATCGTGCGCGGCAGCACCGACGAGACTTGGATGTTGAACGACAGGTCCTTGCTCTCGGCGACGTGACGGAAGGTGAGCTCCAGAGCGTCGCGGATCTCGTGGAAGGTGACGTCGGACGTGTCGACGTGCACGGTGCCCGACTCGATCTTCGAGAGGTCGAGAATGTCGTTGATGAGGTTCAGAAGGTCATTGCCCGACGCGAAGATGGTCTTGGCGTACTCCACCTGACGCTCGTCGAGGTTCTGCTTCGGGTTGTCGCTGAGCTGCTGCGCGAGCAGCAGCAGCGAGTTGAGCGGCGTGCGAAGCTCGTGGCTCATGTTCGCGAGGAACTCGCTTTTGTACTTCGACGTGAGCGAGAGCTGCGCCGCCTTCTCCTCGAGCGCTTGACGCGCCGTCTCGACTTCGCGGTTCTTGCGCTCGACCTCGGAGTTCTGCTGCGCGAGCAACCTCGCCTTGTCCTCGAGTTCCTCGTTCGTCTGACGCAGTTCCTCTTGCTGGCTTTGCAACTCCTGCGCCATCGACTGCGACTGCGTCAGCAAGCTCTCGGTACGCATCGTCGCCTCGATCGTGTTGAGCACGATGCCGATGGACTCCGTGAGCTGCTCCAAAAAGGCGAGGTGCGTGGGGCTGAAGCGGTCGAAGCTCGCGAGTTCGATGACGGCCTTCGTGGACCCTTCGAACACGACGGGCAACACGATGATGCTCATGGGCGCGGCCGCGCCGAGACCGGAGTTGATCTGGATGTAGTCGGAAGGAACGTTCGTGAGCAAGATCGGCTCTTGTTCGAGCGCGCACTGTCCCACGAGCCCTTCGCCGAGGCGGAAGCGGTTGTTGAGGCCTTTGCGTTCGCGGTACGCGTAGCTCGCTTGGAGCTTCAAGCCGGGCTCGCCGCCTTCCGAGTCCGAAGTGTAGAACACGCCGTGGTTGGCTTTCACGAGCGGCGCGAGTTCCGACAGGATGAGGCGGCACACCGTGAGCATGTCGCGCTGCCCCTGCAGCATCCGCGTGAAGCGCGCGAGGTTGGTCTTGAGCCAGTCCTGCTCGGTGTTCTTGTCGGTCGTGTCCTTGAGATTGCGGATCATCTCGTTGACGTTGCGCTTGAGCTCGTCGAGCTCGCCGCGCGCCTCCACCGCGATGGACCGCGTGAGATCCCCGGCGGTCACGGCGGTCGCGACCTCGGCGATCGCGCGAACCTGCGTCGTGAGGTTCGCCGCGAGTTGATTCACGTTGTCCGTGAGGTCCTTCCACGTGCCCGCCGCTCCCGGCACGCTCGCTTGCCCGCCGAGCTTGCCTTCGACGCCCACCTCGCGCGCCACGCCCGTCACTTGATCCGCGAAGGTCGCGAGAGTGTCGATCATGGAGTTGATCGTCTCGGCGAGTTCGGCGATTTCGCCCTTGGCTTCCACCGTGAGCTTCTTCTTGAGGTCGCCGTTCGCGACGGCCGTCACGACGCGCGCGATGCCGCGCACTTGATTCGTGAGGTTGGACGCCATGAAGTTCACGTTGTCCGTGAGGTCTTTCCACGTGCCGCCCACGCCGGGCACGCTCGCCTGCCCGCCGAGGCGTCCTTCGGTGCCCACTTCGCGCGCCACGCGCGTCACTTCGCCCGCGAACGAGTTGAGCTGGTCCACCATGGTGTTGATGGTGTTCTTGAGCTCCAACAGTTCGCCGCGCACGTCCACGGTGATCTTCTTGGACAGGTCGCCGTTGGCGACGGCGGTCGTCACGAAGGCAATGTTGCGCACCTGGCTGGTGAGGTTGGACGCCATGGAGTTCACGTTGTCCGTGAGGTCCTTCCACGTGCCGCCCACGCCGCGCACCTCGGCTTGCCCGCCGAGGCGTCCTTCGGTGCCCACTTCGCGCGCCACGCGCGTCACTTCCCCGGCGAAGGCGTTGAGCTGGTCCACCATGGTGTTGATGGTGCTCTTGAGCTCCAGAATCTCGCCCTTGGCGTCCGCCGTGATCTTCTTGGACAGGTCGCCGTTGGCCACGGCGGTCGTCACGAAGGCGATGTTGCGCACCTGCGTCGTGAGGTTGGACGCCATGGAGTTCACGTTGTCCGTGAGGTCCTTCCACGTGCCCGACACGCCCCGCACGTCCGCTTGGCCGCCGAGTTGCCCTTCGGTGCCCACTTCGCGCGCCACGCGCGTCACTTCGCCCGCGAACGAGTTGAGCTGGTCCACCATCGTGTTGATGGTGTCCTTGAGCTGCAACACTTCGCCTTGCGCCTCCACGGTGATCTTCTTGGACAGGTCGCCGTTGGCGACGGCGGTCGTGACTTGCGCGATGTTGCGCACTTGAGACGTGAGGTTGCCCGCGAGGCCGTTGACGGAGTCGGTGAGGTCCTTCCACGTGCCCGACACGCCCTTCACGATGGCCTGCCCGCCGAGCTTGCCTTCCGTGCCCACCTCTCGGGCGACGCGCGTCACTTCGGCGGCGAACACCCCCAGGGTGTCCGAGAGGCTGTTGATGGTGTCGGCGAGCGTAGCGACCTCGCCCTTGGCGTCGAGGGTGAGTTGCTGTTCGAGGTCGCCGTTGGCGACGGCCGTCACGACCTTCGCGATGCCGCGCACCTGCGTCGTGAGGTTGGACGCCATGGAGTTCACGTTGTCCGTGAGGTCCTTCCAGACGCCCGAGACGCCCTTCACGTCCGCCTGGCCGCCGAGGCGTCCTTCGGTGCCCACTTCGCGCGCCACGCGCGTCACTTCCGCCGCGAACGAGTTGAGCTGATCCACCATGGTGTTCACGGTGTTCTTGAGCTCCAACACTTCGCCTTGCGCCTCCACGGTGATCTTCTTGGAGAGGTCGCCGTTGGCGACGGCGGTCGTCACGAGGGCGATGTTGCGCACTTGGCCCGTGAGGTTGCCCGCGAGGTTGTTCACGGAGTCCGTGAGGTCCTTCCACGTGCCCGCGACGCCGCGCACTTGCGCTTGACCGCCGAGCTTGCCTTCGGTGCCCACCTCGCGCGCCACGCGCGTCACTTCCCCGGCGAAGGCGTTGAGCTGATCGACCATGGTGTTCACGGTCTTCGCGGTTTGCAGGAACTGCCCTTCGATGGGGCGACCGTCTACCTCGAGGGCCATCGTTTGCGACAAGTCGCCGTTGGCGACGGCCGTGATGACGCGCGCCATCTCGGACGTCGGTTGCACGAGGTCGTCGACGAGGGTGTTGACGCTTTCCACGAGCCCCGCCCATTCGCCCGTCGCGTGACCGAGCGGAACGCGCTGCGTGACCTTGCCTTCCTTGCCGACGCTGCGCCCGACGCGCTTCACGTCGAACGCGATGCGCTCATTGAGTTCGAGGACTTCATTGAGGGCGTCGGCGATCTTGCCGGGAAGCCCTGTCCAATCAACGGGCAAGCGAACGCTGAAGTCGCCTTTGCGGTAAGAGGTCAGGACGGAGAGGAGCGTTTTTTCGTCGAGCACGGCGGCGCTGAGTTCGGACATGAAGGTTCCTTGGCGGCACGAAGGTGCAGCTTTCGCCACTGCAGCGAGCTACACGGCACCGCCTCCTTATAGCATTTCCCAAGGTCTCTCAAAGATCGCTGTACGGAAAATGACAAACTTATGAAACGGCGACCGTCGCTCCGTAGCGCGCGTCGTGCGGCAAGCTCAGTTTTTCTTCCCACAACGTCAAAAGCTCGGCGAGATCGACGGGGGAAACCTCGCCGCTCTCGTCGGGCGTGAGTTCGTCGAGGATCTCGAAGCGAAAGGCGCCCTCGCCGTCGGTGTTCCAGTCGCGTTGCAGCGCGGAGTTGCGGTGGCCGTTCATGCCGAGGGTGAAGCGGATGCGGTTGAGCATGCCGTCGAGGTGCGGACTGCTGCCGAGCAGCGTCCGGCCCGACGGCAAGTGCGTGACGCGGTAGACGCCCGCCTTGGGAGTGAAGCCCTTGTAGCGTCGAGCGGGGGCGAAGTCGGTCACACGGACTCCTGTTCGGGCGTGAAGGCGGGGGCGGCGAGAAGGCGGGCGTGGTCGCGAACGTCGGGAGGCCAAGACTCGGTGTTCGCCTCGAAGGCGGCGAGGTCGCGGGCGTACAGGGCGCGGGCGGCTTCCTGAAGGCCGGGACGGTCGCCGGCGAGGACGTGCATGAATCGATCGGCGGCCGTTTGCGCGGCGAGGATCGCTTCGCGGCGCGGGTGGCGCTTGCGTTCCTCGTCGATGAGTCGGCGCAAGGTGGCGGACGCGCCGCCCGGTTGGGCTTCGAGCCACTGCCAGTGCCTCGGAAGCAAGGTGACTTCGCGGGCGACCACGCCGAGTTTGGGCCGTCCGCGTGCGGGCGTGGGCGTCTTCTCGGCGGCAGCGCTCACGCGGGCGAGAACGTCCTCCAGAGAGCCGCGCAAGTCGAAGTCGACGCTTCGACCACTCGCGTCGTCGATGATCAGCAACGCCGAGGGATCGGTCGCCTCGGTTTTGAGGAAGGTCAGGAGCGTCGGAAGGTCGGCCGTCAACAAGAGCCGGTCTTCGTCGAACAGGGTGTAGGAACTCGACATACTCAATATTAACCGGGTAAAATTTGGGCGTCAATGATCGCGAAGCGACATGACTGCGGGCAACCAACTCGTAACAGCGCTTGATCCACTTCGCCGAAGATCGTCGTTTCACCTTGACGCAGTGTCAAGTTTTCTTTACGCTGCGTCCATGCCGAAAGATCCGCAGGAGGTGCGCTCGCACGTCCGCGAGGTACGCGAGCGGGCGAATCGCCGTGCGAGCGACGTCGCGCGCGACGCCGGATTGTCGCGGCAAGCTCTGCACGCCATCGAGTCGAGCGCCGCCGTGCCGAGCACGGCGGTCGCCTTACGCCTCGCGCGCGCACTCGACTGCCGAGTGGAGACCTTGTTCTCGCTCGGTGAAGACGCCGCGCGCGTCCACCTCGTTGGCGCGCGCGGCGCTTCCTCCTCCACGCGCGTGCAACTCGCCGAGATCGAAGGGCGGCGTTTGGCGTTTCCCCTCGGCGGCGAGCGCGCCCTGCGCAATTCCGCCGACGGCGTCATCACCGACGTGCGAGACGGCCTCGCGGACGTCCGCCTGCTCGTCGATCCGGGCGTGCCGGGCCGCACCGCCGTCGTATCGGGCTGCGACCCGTCGCTGGGCCTGCTCGCCGAACGTGCCGCGCTCGACGGCAACGCTCGCGTGCTGTGGCGCGACCGTCCCAGCCTCGACGCCCTGCGCGACCTCGCGCGCGGCGAAGCGCACGCGGCGGGCATTCACCTGTGGGACGCGCGCAGCGGCGAGCACAACTTGCCGTTCGTGCGCGAGGAGCTCGGAAACCGCGCCGTGCAGGTGTTCACGCTCTGGGAATGGGAGCAGGGCCTCATCGTCGCGCGCGGCAATCCGAAGGGCGTCCGCTCGCCCGCCGACCTCGCGCGCGAGGACGTGCGGCTCGCCAACCGCGCGCGCGGCGCGGGCAGTCGTCTGCTGCTCGACGCGTGGCTCGACGCGGCGGGCGTGACGCCCGAAGTGCGCGCCGCCTTACCCGGTTACGAACACGCGTACCCGACGCACCTCGCGCTCGCGAGGGCCGTGGCGCGTGGCGAGGCGGACGTCGGGCCGGGTCCGCGCTCCACCGCCCTCGCCTTCGACCTCGACTTCGTGCCGCTGCACCTCGAGCGCTTCGACCTCGTCGTTCCAAGCGAGCACCTCGACCATCCCGGCGTGCGGGCCTTGCTGACGGCCGCTCGACACGACGCCTTTCGCGCGGAACTCGAAGCGCTCGGCGGGTACGACACGCGCCACGTCGGGGAACGCCCACTCGTCCCACGAGCGCAGACTCCATGACGAAAACGCTGCTGTTCGCCTTCCTCGCCGTGCCGAGCCTCTGCTCGGCGGCGCTCGCCGAGAACGTCACGGTGTTCGCCGCCTCGTCGCTCACGGACGCCTTCGGCGAGCTCGGCAAGGCCTTCGACGCGAAGACGGGACACACGACGTCCTTTCAATTCGCGGGCTCGCAGGTCCTGCGCACGCAACTCGAGAACGGAGCGCGCGCCGACGTCTTCGCGAGCGCGAACACCGCGCAATTCGGGCCGCTCGTGAAAAGCGGCATGCTGAACGCGGGCGAGATCTTCGCGCGCAACCGACTCGTCATCATCACCCCGAGAGGCGCCTCGAAGGTCAAGACCTTGAAGGACCTCGCGCGGCCCGGAGTGAAGATCGTCTTCGCGGCGGCGAACGTTCCCGTCGGCAGCTACACACGACAAGTTCTCGACACGATGAGCCAGGACCGCGCGTACGGCGCGGACTTCGCGCGCCGCGTCCTCGCGAACGCCGTGTCCGAAGAGCCCAACGTACGCCAAGTCGGCTTGAAGGTGCAGCTCGGCGAGGCGGACGCCGCGTTCGTGTACACGACCGACGTCACGCCGACCTTGCGAGCGGCCGTGACGACGATCGGCGTGCCGACGCGCTTCAATCCTCCCATCGCCTACCCGATCGGCACGACGAGGAACGCCTCGGCGGCCGCACGGGCCTTCGTGTCGTTCGTGACGTCGGGCGAAGGGCAGCGAATCCTGAGAAAGTGGGGCTTCCTCGCTCCGTGAGGACCCTTCCCACCCGCGACCGAACGTCCGCGAGCGAAAGATCGAGGCGAGATTCTCGGGCCGCGCCGATCGTGCTGATCGCGTTGAGCGTGCTGCTCGTGCTGTTTTTGCTCGTCCCGACCTTCGTGCTGCTCGGGCGCGGCCTCACGACCGACTTCCTGCCGACCGTGGCGAGCCCCGCCGTGCTCGACGCCCTGCGCGTCAGCCTCGCCACGACCCTCGCCTCGCTGACGGTCACGCTGCTGCTCGGCACGCCCGTCGCGTACCTTTTGGCGCGCTTCGACGTTCCAGGCAAGACCCTGCTCGACACCCTGCTCGACTTGCCGATCGTGCTGCCGCCCGTCGTGGCAGGCGTCGGGCTGCTGCTCACCTTCGGCCGCAACGGCCTGCTCGGGCCGCCGTTGGAATTGGCGGGCGTGCAAGTCGCCTTCTCGCCGCTCGCCGTGGTGCTCGCGCAACTGTTCGTGAGCGCGCCGTTTTACGTGCGCGCCGCGAAGGCGGGCTTTCTCGGCGTGGACCGCGACGCCGAGGCGGCCGCCCTCACCGACGGCGCGTCGAAGTGGCAGGCGTTTCGCTTCGTGACGTGGCCTCTGGCCTTTCCGGCGTTGCTCGAAGGGCTCGTGCTGGCTTGGGCGCGCGCCCTCGGCGAGTTCGGCGCCACGATCCTGTTCGCGGGCTCCTTGCAAGGCAAGACGCGCACCATCACCCTCGCCATCTACGGCGCGTTGGAATCCGACCTCGCGCCCGCTTTGGTCTTGAGCGCCGTGATGGTCCTCGTGGCGTTCACGCTGCTGTTCGTCGTACGCGGCCTCGCGAAGGCCCGGGGAACCCCTTGAAGCAAAGGCGTCGACGGACGGTCGCGCGCGTACCTGGCGAACACGCCGAAGACCGAAGTCGCTTCGGTCATGCCGCCACCACCGTCGCCGATCCATCATGCACCACGTCGGCACCAAGGACATCGGTGCCCCTGGAGGATGTATGACCACGAACACCACCGTCCGCGCCTTTCACCTGCTCGCCCTCGTCACGCTCGCTTCCACCTCCGCCCTCGCCGCGACCGTTCCCAACGCTTTGCGCGGAGACTGGACGTCGGGCTACGTCAGCTCGGGCTTGCCCGCGCCCGTCGAGTACTTCGACACGGCCACCGGCAAGTTCTCCGACGCGAGCGGCACTCTGCGCTCGCTGAAAATCAACGCGGACGGCACCTACGAAAGCCGCGACCTCATGACGATCACGACGTACGGCTGCACGAGCAAGATCTTCGTGCAAGTCGAAGGGCAAGTGCGCTTCACGAACGACGAGGTCACCTTCGTCCCGAAAACGAGCTACTCGGCGGGCTACACGTGCAGCCCCAGCAAGACCTACGAGAAGCGCAACCACGTGCAGCCCAGCACGAAAGGTTGGCGAATCGACACGTCGTCGGGCCGTCCCGTGCTCGTGCTGACGGCGCCCGACGGAGGCGCGAGCCGTTACGACCATCGTTGAGGCGAACGCGGCGCGCTCAGACGCGCTCGGTTCGCGCGTCGATCCGCTCGCGCAGTGCCCGGAAGTCGTACGCCTCGCACAACGCCCGCGCTTCGGCGAGAAAAGCCTGCGCCTCGGCGCCGCCGGAAACCGCCGCCCACTCCACGAGGATGTTCGCGCGCAAGAACGGAAGCGTGTCACCGACGTGCGCGAGCGCCCGCTCGAACGCGGAACGCGCGTCCTGACGGCGGGCGGCGTCCACGCACGCCCGCGCGAACAGGCGAAGCCCCACGTCGAGGGGCGGCAAGTCCTCGCGGGCCTCGACAAGCCGCACTTCCCGATCGGCCGCCTCGACCTCGCCGCGCGCCAAGTGCCAAGCGGCAAGGTCGAGGCGCAAAATGCCGTGCCACCACGCCTGCTCCGCGCCGTCCACGACGAGAGCGTCGGACAGCACGCGCCGCGCTTCGTCGTCCCGCCCGACCGAGTGCAACGCCCAGAAGGCGCTGTGCGCCCACTGCAAGCGGTAATAGCTCGCGACGTCCGACCCGTCGAGCACCTCGCGCGCTTCTTCCACGCAGCGCAAACTCTCCTTGTGCGAGCCGAGGGCGTTCCACACGAGAGCTTCCTTCACGAGGGCGGACACGATGCCCATCGCGTCGGGCGTCGCCTGGTACAGAGTTCGCGCTCGCTGGAAGTGTTCGATCGCCTCGCGGTGCCGCTTCGGCGCGGCGAGACGTCCGAGGCCGATCTGGGTGACCGCGCCGAGTCCCACGTCTCCGAGCACCTCGGCGAGCCGCGCCATCTCGCTCAAGTGCCACACCGTCATGTCCTCGCGGCCCGTCAGCAACCCGACCGTGCCGAGCGCCTCGTGGAACACCGCCTGCAAGCGGTCGTCGCGCGCTTGCGTCGCCGCTCGCAGCGCCTCGTGCGAAGCCCGCTCGAGTTCCACGAAGTTGCCTTGCTCGAACAAGCGGTGCAAACGAGGCTCCAACGTTCGCGCGCGCTGACTGGGCGTCACGGCGATCGCTTCCAAGCGCCGACCGAGCCGCTCGAGGTCCGGGTGGTACGACACGTCGACGAGTAGGCGCATCGCCGCGTACAACTCGTCGAAGGCCTTGTCGGCGTCACCGACGCTCGCGTAGAGATCCGACGCCCGTTCTCGAAAACCCGCCGCTTGCGTGACGCGGTACGCGCGCGCGGCGTCGTCCGCCGCGCGCCCGAACCACGTGGCCGCCGAGCGCGCGTCGCCGCCCGCCTCCCAATGCCGCGCGACGCGCGCGGCGGGAACGCCGTGCTTCGCGAGGACGCGCGCGGCGCTTCGGTGCAGCAAGGCGCTCACCGTGGGCGGGGTGGTCGCCTGCACCGTCTCCAGCACGAGGTCGTGGGCGAAGCGCTCGCCCGCGAACACCTGCGCCGCCTCCAAGTCCTCCCAGGAAAGCGCGACGTCCATGAGCGGCACGGCGAGCGTTTCCGAGACGAGCTCCGGGCCGAAGTCGCTGCGCAGCACCGCCGCCGCGCGCGCGACGTGCAGCGCCGCTTGCGGCAGACGCGCGAGGCGCGCCTCGATGACCTCGCCGATGCGGCGCGGTACGGCGAGCACGGCGGGCGCTCCTTCCTCCAACGATCCGCTTTCCACGAGGCTCTTGACCGTCTCGAGCAGAAATTGGGGGTTGCCGCCCACGACGCGGCGCAACGCCGTCGCGTGCTCGGTGAGGTGCGGAATGCCGAGGCTCGCGAGAAGCACGTCCACGTCGGCTTCGAGCAGCGGTTCGAGTTCGACGAGCACGAGGCGGCGCGCTTCCACGAGCGTCGTCGTGAAGCGCACCAGGCGGTCCGTGAAGTCGGCACGGCGCGCGGCGAACCACAATTCGAACTCGGCGTCTCGCTCGCCCCAACCGAGGTGCGACCACGCCATCATGCACACCTCGGCGGAAGCGTCGTCGTAGAAGTGCACGTCGTCGAAGACGAACAGCGTCGTGCCCGCGCGAATGACGGCGCGGAGCGTCTCGGCGAGCGCGAGGGCGTGCACGACCTTGTCCTCCTCGGACGCGAGCGCCGCGGGCGGCTCGCCGAGTTCGGGCAGGACGCGCGCGAGTTCCCGCGTCACCCAAGGCGGCAAGGTGACGTCGGGGTGCGCGGCGAGCAGCGCGCGAAAGAAGCGCTCGTTCGCGGCGAAGACTTCCGCGTCGCTCGGGCGGCACTCGAAGACGAAGGGACGCCCTTTGCTCATCGCGAAGTCGCGCAGCAACCTCGACTTGCCCGAGCCCGCCTCGCCGACGACGGCGATGATCTGATGGGCGTGGCGCGCCGCCTCCATGACCGCCCACTCGCGCTCGCGGCCGACGAGGACGGGCGGACGAAGCACCGACAGCGGAATGCGCGCCGTGCCGCGCGGCGTGCTCGGCCCGTCGCCCGTTCCGATTCGGTGGGCGAGCGCCTCGGTTTCCGGGCTGGGCGGCACGCCGAGCTCGCGCTGCAAGGTCTCTTTGCACCGTCGGTAGACGCGTAAAGCTTCCGCGCGGTCGCCGCCGAGAAACGCGAGGCGCATCAAGCTTCGCCACGCGTCCTCGTCCACGACGTCGAGGTCGAGCAACTCGCGCGCGAGCGCCTTCGCTTCGTCGAGCGCGCCCTCGCCTTCCAAGGCGGCGGCGGCGTGTCGCAGGCGCTCGGCGCGGTCTTCGCGCAAACGCTCGCGACAGGCCAGCAACCAATCCTCGAAGTCGGGCAAGTCGCCGAACTCGTATCCGGCGAGCAACTCGCCCGCGCCGTCGCGCAAGTCCGTCACGACGTGCGGCGCGACGTTCAAGGTGCGCGTGCCCGTCACGAGCTCGGCGTTCACACCTCGCTTGAGGCGCCGAAGGACGTGCACGAGGTTGTTGCGAGCCGTGGACGTCTCGGCGTCGGGAAACAGCAGCTCCGCGAGGCGCGACCGAGGCGTTTCCCCTTCCAGCGCGAGGTACGCCAAGAGCGCCGCGACGCGTCGGTCGAGGCGTGGCAGCACGTCCGCGCCCCGCGCGAGAGACGCGCCTCCTAACAACCGTAACTGCCAGCTTTCCACGGACCTCCTCGCTTCTTCACGCGCTCACGCGGGCGTGCGCTTCGGCCGCTCGGCGAGCGCCCGCCTCGTCGCCGAGGTGCTCGAACGCCTCGCGAGCGGCGTCGAACCACGCGCCCGCCTCGAAGGGCCGTAACGCGTGCGCCGCCGCCTCGCCCGCCGTGAACAACCACGGAGCGGCGCGCTTCACGTCGCCGCCTTCCTGCCAGTGGCGCGCGACTCGTCCCGGCGCCGGAGCGGCGCGCGTTTCCAAGGCGCGCGCCGCTCCGCGGTGCAGCAAGCGGCCCACGGTCGACGGCATGCTCGCCGTGATCGTCTCGAACACGAGGTCGTGCGCGAAGCGTTCGCCCGCGAGCACTTGCGCCGCCTCCAGTTCCTCCCATGCCGCCGCCACGTGGAGCACGGGGGCGCCGAGGACGTCGGCGATGAGGTCAGCGTCGAAGTCGCTTTGCAGCACGGCGGCGGCACGCGCGGCGAGCAGGGCGGGCGGCGACAGTCGCGCGAGGCGCTCGCCGATCACGGCGCTCACGACGGGCGTGAGCGGCACGCTTTCGGAAACGTCGGTACCCACCTCGTGTAGGGAACGTGCCGCTTCGAGCACGAACAGCGGATTGCCGCCCGACGCCTTGACGAGGCGTGTCACGTCACGCTCGCCGCGCGGCAACTCCAATTGCGCGGCGAGCCGAGCGACGTCCTCGTCGCGTAACGGCGCCAACTCCACGAGCGCCACCTGGCCGATGGCCACGGCGTGATCCAGCGCGGCTTGCACGGGCGGCAGCAAACTTCCCCGACGAAACGCGTGCACCGTGCGGTACTTGGCGTTGGAATCGCCCCAGCCGAGCGCGGCGAAGATGAAGTGCCCCGCCTCGATACTGGCGAGGTCCATGAATTGGCAATCGTCGAACACCATCGCCGAGAGCCCCGCGTCGATCGCGGCGCGCATCACCTCGGTCTTCGCTTGCCAAAAGCGCAACTTCTCCTGCTCGCCGCGAATCGGAGGTGGCGCCTCGCCGAGTTCCGGCAGGATGCGGGCGAGTTCCGAGCGCGTCCACGGCTCGAGGTGGAGGTTCGGGAAGTCGCGCAGCACTTGACGAAATGTTCGTGCGTGGGTGCCGTACAGCAGCGTCGCGTCGCCGGGCCGACCTTGGAAGTGCGCGCCACCGCCGTGCGTCGCCAGGAACTCTTGAATGAGGCGCGTCTTGCCCACCCCGGGCTCCCCCGTCAGAATCACGCCTTGCCCGTGCGCCCACGCCTCGTTCATGGCGGTGAGCGCTTCGTCGCGTCCCACCAGGACGGGCGGATGCAGCACCGCGCGAGGAATGCGCCGTGAACGCGTTTCGAGCGGCGGCGCGGCCGTGACGCCCCGCTCGATGTCGAGCGCGAGTTGGCGCGTTTCGGGCAGTGGTCGGGTACGCAACTCGTTTCTCAACGTCGTTTCGAGGTCGGTGTACGTTCGCAAGGCGTCGGACACTTGTCCCACGAGGTACAGCAGGCGCATGAGGCGCCGAGCGGCCTCCTCGGACAGCGGATCGAGCGCCATGAGCGCGCGGGCGGTGCGGACGGCCGCGTCGAGGTCGCCTTGCTCCTCGTGCCGCGACGCGTCGAGCGCCAAGCTCGCCTTGCGCTCGTCTCGGGCGCGTTCTCGCCGCGCGAGCAGCCAATCCTCGAGGTCCGGAAGGTCGCCGACGTCCACGCCGCTCAGCAAGTCGGGCGTCGCCTCCACGGTGACGATGTCACCGAGCCGAACGGTGTCACCCTGCGCGACGTACGCGCCGCCGAGGCGCTCGAAGCGCCGCAGCAGCTGCGCGAGGTTGTTGCGGGCCGTCACCTCGTTCGCCTCGGGGTACAGCAAACCGCAGAGGCGCGAGCGCGTCGTCGCACCTTCGAGGGCGAGGTACGCCACGAGCGCGGCCGTTCGGCGGTCGAGCCGTCGCGCTTCTCCGTCCGCGCCGTCGAGCTGTCTGCCATCCGCGCGCAGACGCCACCGTCCCCGTTCCTTCATGATTCCCTGATTTTAGCAGGACGAGCGACGTTTCGAGAGCCGCTGTCTCGACCGCGCCGAGCGGCCTGACCGGCCGACACCGACGTGCGTTTCACCTCGTGACGACGTGCGAGGAAAGACCCTTCGCGCGCCCGAAGGAACACCCTGAACCGCTTCGGTCGGCGTCTGCTCGGCCTCGTTCGCCTCGTCAGCGCACTCGCCCCGTTCGTCTCACGTCCACGACGAAGAGTTCGCGCCCGCCGCCCGACGTGCCGCGTTCGCCCGACCTTTCTTCCCGCCCGGGACCTTCGCGTCCGGAGCGCGTCACGTTCGGTCATGTTCCCGTCACCGCCTCCTTCCTACCGTGAGCGTCAGGAGGAACATCATGAACATCCAAAGCGCCATCCTCGTTCTCGCCACCGCCGCCTCGTCCTCGCTCGCCGCCGCGCCCACCTCGCTCGTCGGCGAGTGGTACCGAGGGCAGCGCTTCTCTGCGGCCGTCTACGCCGCCGACATGAGCGGCTACCGAAGCGCGGGCGGCACGGAGACGGGCGAGCGTATGGTCTTGCATTCCAACGGCACGTACGAGTACGCGTCCATCAAGCCGGGCGCGCACATGGGCTCCACGCACACGGGCTACTTGGTGGCGTGCCGCTCGTACTCGGCGACGTTCGAGGCGGGAAAGTACACGGTGAAGGGAGACAAGATCACCTTCTACCCGAACGACAACATCGCCATGAACGTTCACGACGCGCCGCAATCGACGGGTTGCAAAGGCATGTCCTGGTCGAAACGGGAACCATCGGCGACGGAAACCGCGACGTGGACGGTGAAGGGTCGCGTGCTACGCTTCTCGCAGCCCGAAGTGGACAAGAACTTCTTCTACGAGTACCTGCGCTGACGTCGAACGCGGTTCAAGCGCCCTCGAGGTCGCTGCGCCTCGTCGGCAAGCTGAACGAGAAGATCGCCCCGTGCCCGAGGCGGCTCGACGCCCACACCCGACCTCCGTGCTTCGTGACGAGGCGACGTACCGTGGCGAGGCCGATGCCCGTTCCCTCGAAGTCCTCCGCGCGGTGCAGCCGTTGAAACACGCCGAACAGCTTGTCGGCGTACTTCTCGTCGAAGCCCACGCCGTTGTCGCCGACCGAGATCACGAACTCGCGCGGCGCTCGGTCGCACGTCACGGTCACGATCGAACGCGGTTCGTTCGACGAGTACTTCACGGCGTTGCCGAGCAAGTTCACGAGCACTTGGCGCAGCAGCAACTCGTCGCCCCACACCATCGGCAAGGGCGACACGCGCCACTCGACGTCTCGATCGGCGAAGTCGGGCGCGAGGTCCGCCTTCGCCGCCTCCAAGATTTCGCCGAGGTCGACGCGCGTGACGTGCAACGGACGGCGCGAGGAGCGCGCGAACGACAAAAGCGCTTCGATCATGTCGTTCATGCGCGCCGCCGACGACTCGATCACGCCGAGCGGACGCGCGGCGCGCTCGGTCAGGTCCTCGCCGAGGGCGCGCCGCAGCAACGCCGCGAAGCTCGCGATGTGCCGTACGGGCGCGCGCAAGTCGTGCGAGATGGTGTACGAGAACGCTTCCAACTCGCGATTGAGGTCCTCGAGTTCCGTGGTGCGTCCCGCGAGGACGTGCACGGCGCGCGCGCGTTGCAACGCGAGTTGCAGCTGTCCCACGGCTGTTTCCAGTAGCACCTTGTCCGCCCGCCCCCAACCGTGCTCGCGGTACAGCGCGACTACCAGCACGCCCAGAGGTTCGGCGTCGACACGAATCGGCAAGGACGCGAGCGAGTGCAGGCGCGCGAGGCTTTCGGGCGGGAAGTGCTGAGGATTCGGCGTGAAGTGATCGAGGTAGAGCGGCTCGCAAGTGTCGAAGGGCGTGTCGAACGACGGGGCCGCGCCGCGCCGCAAGCCTTGCCGCAACGCCGCCTCGAACGCCGCGTCGGGCATGACGCCTTTCACGGCGAGCGGCATCCAGCGCTCGCCGCGCACTTCGAAGTACCCGATCAGCCCCTCGGGCAGCAGCGTCCCCAGGATGTCCTGGGCCCGCTCGACGAGCCGCGTGACGTCCGTCTCCACGGCGAGGTCACGCGTGAGAACCGCGAAGGCGTCGAGGGCGCGCGTGCGCGCCGTGAGCTCGTTCGTGCGTGCCTCCACGGTGCGCTCCAAGGTGGCGTTCCACTGCTGCGCTTCCTCGAACAGCCGCGCGTGATCGAGGGCGAGGCCCGCGCGTCGCGCGAGGTCGAGCGCGAAGGCGACGTCCTCCTCGCCGTAACGCCGCGCCGTCTCGGTGGAGGCGAGGGCGAGCACGCCGACGGCGTGGCCGTGCGCCATCATCGGCACGCCGATGTACGACCGCAATCCGAGCGCGTGCAGCATCGCCGTGTGCTGAGGCGAGCGGCCCAACGCGTCGATGAGCGCGTCCGTCACGGTCGGCAACACGAGCGGCCGTCCCGTGCGCAAGACTTCGGCGGCGCCCCCGAGCGTGTCGAGCGAAATCGGCTCGAAGTCCAGAGCTTCCCGCAGCATGTCCGCCTTGTCGGGATCGACGTGTGAAACGGCGACCGCGCGCAAGACGTCGCCGCTCGGAAGGTACACGCCGCACCAATCGCCGAACTCGGGCACGGCGAGTCGCGTGAGCGTCGCGAGGGTCGCCTCGACGTCGAGGGACGCCGCGAGCAGTTCGCCCGCCCGCGCGAGGAACTGCTGCCGCGACGTGTGCCGACGCTCGGCGTCGGCGAGGCGGGCGCGTTCCAGCGCTTGCGCGAGGGACGCGGCGAGCTCGGCGGCGAACGTCTCGTCGCTTGGAGAGAGCGACGCGTTTCGATTCGAGCGCCAGACGAGCACTCCCGACGCCACCTCTCCGGATAAAAGCGGCAAGGCCGCCACGTCGCCCGAGTCGTCTCCGCGCTCGTACACGAGGAGGCGCTCTCTCCACGCGCGCATCGGCGCAGCGAGCCGCGTCCACGCGTCCGGGGCGGCCCCTTCGGTCGCGCCCACGACCTCCAAAACGTCGTTCCCCGTCACTTCGCGCAGCACGGCGCCTCGCGTCGCGCCGAGGGCGGGCAAGACGACGTCGAGGGCGGCGAGGGCGACGGCACGCTCGTCGGGAGCGTTCGACACGGCGCGTGTCAAGGCGGCGAGTCGCTCGCGGCGCGTCTCGCTCGTCTTGCGGGCGGTGATGTCGCGAAAGTGCACGGCCATGCCGTCCTCGATCGGGAACATCCGCACTTCCTCCCAAATTCCCAAGCTCGGCAGGAACGTCTCGAACTCGCGCGGTTCACGCGCGTGCATGACGTGCAGGTACTCGCCGTACAGCGGCGTGTCGCGCGCTTCCGGAAAGACGTCCCACAGCACCTTGCCGAGCAGTTCGTCGGGGGTCACGCCCGCGAGCGCGGCGGCGCGCGGATTGACATAGGTGTAGTGCCACTCGCGATCGAAGGCGATGACAGGGTCGAGCAACCCCTCGAGGAGCGCCAAGGCCATGGTGGAAAGATGCGAGCTCATGAGAAGACCGATGTCGTCGAGTCTAACTTACCGCGTCGGGCCGGAGGAGTTCCGGGGCGGGCCTTTCGTGAAGGTGAGATGAAGACACTTCAACGGTCGATGGTGCTCATGTCGGGGTAGCGCTCTCCCGCCACGACGCCCTTCGCGAAGATCGCGTCGAGACGCGAGAGGTCATCCGCGCTCAAGGCGACGTCGACCGCCCCGACGTTCTCCTCGAGGTACTTCACGCGCTTCGTCCCTGGAATCGGCACGATGTCATCGCCTTGAGCGAGCAGCCACGCCAAGGCGAGCTGACTCGGCGTGCAGCCCTTCTCGGCGGCGAGGTCTTGCACGACCGTCACGAGCCGCAGATTGCCTTCGAAGTTCTCGCCTTGAAAGCGCGGACTGAAGCGGCGGAAGTCGTCGGGCGAGAAGTCGTCGGGGCTCTTGATCTGCCCCGTGAGGAAACCGCGCCCGAGCGGGCTGTACGCCACGAAGCCCACGCCGAGTTCCCGGCACGTTGCCAAGACCTCGTCTTCGGGATCTCGCGTCCAAAGGCTGTACTCGCTTTGCAGGGCGGCGATGGGATGAACGGCGTTCGCGCGTCGAATCGTGCGCGCTGACGCCTCGGAAAGCCCCAGGAAGCGCACTTTGCCTTCGCGCACGAGCTCGCTCATCGCGCCGACCGTGTCCTCGATGGGAGTCTTAGGGTCCACGCGGTGCTGATAGTAAAGGTCGATGTGATCCACGCCGAGGCGCTTCAAGCTCGCTTCGCACGCTTGGCGTACGTACTCGGGTCGCCCGTCGATGCCAAGCCGCTCGCCGTTCGGGCCGCGCACGTTGCCGAACTTCGTGGCGAGCACCACGCGGTCGCGCCGCCCCTTGAGGGCGCGGCCCACGAGTTCCTCGTTGCGGCCGACGCCGTACATGTCGGCGGTGTCGAGGAAGTCCACGCCGAGCTCCAAGGCGCGGTCGATGGTGCGCAGGGACTCGGCTTCGTCGCCCGCGCCGTAGAACTCGCTCATTCCCATGCAGCCGAGCCCGATGGCCGACACCTTCAAGTCACGTAACGATCGCTGTTGCACGTCGAACCTCCTTCAATGATCCCCGGTGAAAACCGCCTGGTGAACGTCGGGCGCGGCGGCGTCGCGCAACGTGAAGTGCACGGTCGTACCCTCGCCGACCGTGGACTCCAGCCAGACGACGCCGCCGTGCCGCTCCACGATCTTGCGAACGATGGCCAAGCCGAGACCCGTTCCTTCGTAACGGTCGCGCAAATGCAGGCGTTCGAACAACCCGAACACCCGCTCGAAGTACTTTTTCTCGATGCCAATCCCGTTGTCCGAGACGGTGAAGTGCCAAAAGTCTCCTTCACGGCGCGCCTCCACGCGCACCAAGGGCGGCACGCCTTCACGGCGAAACTTCACGGCGTTTCCGACGAGATTTTGGAAGAGTTGCGTCAACTCGCCCTCGTCGCCGAGCACCGTCGGCAACTCGCCCGCCTCCACACGTCCGCCCGTCTCGTCGAGGAAGGCGGCCAGACGCGTGACAGCTTCGCGCAGCGGTCGTTCGGCCGGCACGGGGCGAGTCAAGTCGCGGCCCACGTTCAGACGCGAGAAGACCAAGAGGTCGTCGATGAGCACCTTGAGGCGCTCGGCGCCGCGCGTGACGAGCGCCAGGTACTTGCGGCCCGTGTCGTCGAACGCGTTCGCGTAGCGGCGGTTGAGAATTTCCGTGAAGCTCGCGATCGTCCGCAGCGGCTCTTGCAAGTCATGCGACGCCACGAAGGCGAAACGTTCGAGTTCCGCGTTGCTGCGCCGCAATTCCTCGTTGGCGCGTCGCAACTCGTCCTCCGCCCGCTTGCGGTCCGTGACGTCACGAAACATCACCACCGCCCCGACGATTTTGCCGTGCGCCGACCGCAAGGGAGTGCTGACGTACTCCACCGGGAAGAACGTGCCGTCCTTGCGCCAAAACACCTCGTCGTCCACGTGCCGAACTTCTCCGTCGACGCGCGACGTGAGAATAGGACATCCGGAGAGCGGGTAAGGCGTGCCGTCCGCGTGCGAGTGGTGCACGAGAGAGTGTTGAGGCCGACCGACGACCTCGTCGTGCTCGTAGCCGATCATGCGCAGCGCGGCGGGATTCGCGAACGTCGTGAAGCCCGCCATGTCGACGCCGAAGATGCCTTCCCCCGCCGAGTCGAGCAGCAGCCGATTGAAGGTGTTGAGGTGCTGCAATTCCTCGTTGGCGCTTTCCAAGGCGTACGTTCGCTCCTCGACGCGCGCTTCGAGCGTTGCGTTGAGTTCGCGCAAGGCGCGTTCCGCCGCCACGCGCTCCGTGATGTCCGTGTGCACCCCGACCCACTCGCGCACCGTCTCGTCAGCTTGCAAGACGGGCACGGCGCGCACGTGGAAGTGGCGGTACGTGCCGTCGGGCACTCGCACGCGGTGTGAGATGTCGAACGTGGTGCGCGTCACGACCGAACGCTCCCACGCGTCACGCGTGCGCTGACGGTCGTCAGGATGCACGGCGTTCAACCAGCCGTATCCTTCGTACTGCTCGCGCGTCTGCCCGGTGAGCCGCGCCCAGCCCGGCTGCTCGCCCAGCAACTCGCCTTCGGGACTGTTCGTCCACACCGCTTGCCGCGTGGCGTCCACGAGCGAGCGATAGCGCTCCTCGCTACGAATGGCGGTTTCGTGAAGGCGGGCGTTGCCGAGCGCAAGGGCGGCGCGACTCGCGAGTTCGCGCGCGAACGCCAAGTCCTCGTCACCGTACGCGTGCGTGGCGCGCGTCGAAGCGAGGCCCAGCACCCCGATCGTTTCGCCGCTCAGCACGAGGGGCACATGGATGACGGAGTGCATTCCGAGTTGCCGCAAGGCGTCTCGTCGCTCGACATCCTCGATCGCGTCGACGAGTTCTGTCGGCACGACGGGCAGCAGGAACGATTGCCCCGTCTGCATCACCCACGGAGGCGATCCGACGTCGGTCGCTTGAGCGGGATACTGCGTGAGGTACCAGCGCAGCAAGTCGATCTTCGCGGCGTCGTCGTGGCCGACCGCGACCGGCCACAAGGATCCGTCGTCGCGCGGCAGATACACGGCGGCCCAATCCGCGACTTGCCGAATCGCGAGGGCCATGATGCGCTGTAACGTCTCGCGCACGTCGAGCGACGCCGAGAGGGCGTCGCTGACTTCGGCGAGCATCGTGGCGCGGGCGCGAGCGTGGCGTTCCTCGTCGAGCAACCGCGCGTGCTCGAGCGCCCGCTCGGCTTCGCTCGCGGCGGCGAGAACCTGAGCGGAGCAGTCTTCGATGCTCGCGAGCAACGCCACGACGTCGCCGCGTTCGTCCCGAACGGGATGGGCGTCCACGCGGCAGTACCTCACGCCGCTCGGCGCGCTTGCCGTCGGCACCTCGTATTGAAAGCCGCGCAGCGCTTTGCCGCTTCGCAAGACGTCTCGGTAAGCGCGAACGAGCTCCGGCGGCACGGTGGGCACGACGTCTTGCAAGGCGCGGCCCGCATGTGCCTCGAGGGGCCAGCCGCTGAGCTGCGCGAACGCGGCGTTGACGCGCAAGCAGTGCAAGTCCGGGTCGTACAGCGCGTGCGCGACGCGCGCCTCCTCGAAGAGGACGTCGAGCACCGCGAAAATCGGCGGAGACGAGGAAGCGGACCGCTCGGAAGGCACGCTCCTATGCTAGCGACGATCTTCGTGACGCTCGTTCGTGAAAGCTCAATGAGCGCTTCATCTTCGAGCGCTTCAGCGGGCCGTCCAGCCCAGGTCGATGTCGAGCACGGCGCCCGTCATTCCCCACGCGCCTTCCGACACGACGTAGCTCACGAGCCCCGCGACGTCTCCGGGATCGAGCAGACGCTTGATGGCGGCGGGCTCCAGCATCACCTTCTCCAGCACCTCCTCCTCGGAGATGCCGCGCGTTCTGGCTTGATCGGCGAGTTGGCCTTCCACGAGGGGCGTGCGAACGTAGCCGGGACACACGGCGTTCACGGTAAGCCCCAGTGGGCCACCTTCGAGGGCGGCGGTGCGCGTCAAGCCGATCACGCCGTGCTTCGCGCTGATGTACGCGCTCTTGAACGGGCTCGCGACGTGCCCGTGAATGGACGCGACGTTCACGATACGTCCGTGGCGCGTACGCGTGAGGTGCGGCCAAGCGTACTTCGACAGCAAAAAGGGCGCGGTGAGCATCACGGCGATCATGCGCTCCCACGTGTCCTCGGGAAAATCGGCGATCGGATCGATGTGCTGAAAGCCCGCGTTGTTCACGAGGACGTCGAGCGAACCGAGGCTTGACACGGTCTCCTCGACGGCGCGGCGGCAATCGGCGCGCACGCTGAGGTCCGCTCCGACGAACGCGAAGCCTTCCTCACGGGCGACGCCCTCGGCGCGCTCACCGGGCAAGTCGAGAATCGCGACGCGCAGGCCGTCTTCGCGCAAACGACGCGCGACGGCCAGGCCGATGCCGGACGCGCCGCCCGTCACGAGGGCGCTTCGTGTGGTGCTGGTCATGCCTCACCGTACCGGCGCCGCGTTACGGCGACGTCGCACCGACGAGGGTGCGGAACAAAGCGCGCGTCTCCGGCAAGGGCGTGAGGCCAAGCGTCGCAAGGGCCCGCTCGCATCCCTGATAGGCGCGCACGGCGCCATGGGCGTTGCCGAGGGCGTACCAGGTGCGCAGCAAGACGCGCAAGGAAGGCTCGTGCGCAGGTTCGGCGAGCAAGGCGCGCTCGGCGAGGCGAGCGGCGTCCTCGAAGGCGCCTCGGTCGAACGCGGCGGCCGCCTCGGTCGTGAGCGCTTCCGGCAAGCGGGTCGCGTAGCGCTCGGCTTGCGCCTGCACGTCGTCGAGGTCGCACGCCGCGTAGCGTTCGGGCAAAGCGAGCAGCGCGGCGGCGCGGCCCGCCGAACCGGGCGCCGCGTTCAACACGCGCCACGCGTCCCAGGCGTCCACCACGAGGTCCGGCGACGGCTTGAGGCGCAGCCACTCACCGCGTTCGAGAAAGTACCCGTGCGGCTCGCTCGGCTCCAGCAGTTGCCCCAGCGCGTGCAAGACGATGCGCATGTTGCGCTCGGACACGCTGGGCTCGACGTCGGGAAAGAGCGCTTCTTGCGCGGCCTCGCGCGCGAGGCCGCCTTCGTGCGCGACCAGCAAAGCGAGCAGATCGCGCGCCTTCGCCCGTCCCCAGTCGCGCACCTCCACCCCGCCCCGCTCCAACACGAGCCGCCCGAGAACCCGCACGCGCACCTCCGCGCCGGGATGCTGAGCGGGCACGTCCGCGTAGCCGAGTTCCCGCGCGATGCCCGAGAGGTCGGCGCGGCGTTCGTCGGTCAGCGCGCTTCCGAGGCGCGCGAGCAGGGCGGCCCTCGCCACGCGCGTCCTCGCCACGCTCAACAGCGTCGATCTTGTCAGCAAAAACGGGCGGGCGAGCGCGGCTTCCCGCGCCGCGCTCGAATCCGAGCCGTCCACCGCGAACGACGCGAGGGCGGCGGCGTGCACGCCGAAGGTATCGCCGCACGCGGCGAAGTCGGCGCTCGCGCGGCGCAGTTCTCGGGCGGCGTCCTCGTGCCGAGCGTGCGCGAGCCCCAAGGCGAACGTGAGCCGCACGAGCGCCGTCATGTACCGATCGCCGCTCTCCTCGCTGATGGCGAGGGCGCGCTCGGCGAGGTCGCGGGCGTGGGGCGCGCCTTTGGCGGCGGCGAGGAACGCCAAGCCCATGAGAGGCTCGGCGGTGAGGCGCGGCGCCGCCGTGCCGTCGGCGAAGGCGAGCGCCTCCTCGTACGCGGCGCCCGCCTCGGTCCACGAGCCGCGCGCGAGATGCACGTGCCCGAGGCGCGACAACGCGAGGCTGCGCACGAAAGGACTTTCGAGGCGCTCGCCTTCGAGCGCGCCCGAGCGGGCGCTTCGTTCGGCTTCCTCGAGTTCGCCGAGCAAGGCGCCCACGAGGCTTTCGAGCAGCAAGGCTTCGCGGTGACCGCGCGCTTCGCGCTGACCGCCGAGCTCGTCGCGCGCTCCGGAGCGGGCGCGTTCGATGGCTTCTTGAAGGTGACCGCGCCGCAAGGCGAAGCGCGCGGTCTCGGTGATGTCGGGCCAGCGCCGACGCGCGCTCGCAAGGCGGCCCGCGTTGAGGTCGTTCTCGGCGCGCAGACGAGCCAAAACGTCGGGCTCGGTCGCGCCGAGCTCCTGCGCTTCGTGCAGCAGCGGCTCGGCGAGGGCGGGCCGTACTGTGTCGAGGTACACCCTCGCTCCGCCGAGCGCCCGTGCCGCTCGTGGCGCTCGATCATACGCGGACGTCGCCGCCGCGTAGCGACTGCGGGCGCGATGAACGTCGCCGAGCACCTCGTACAACTCCGGATTCGCCCGCATCGTCTCCTCGGGTAGGTGCCGCAAGGCGCGCTCGACGAGCGCCACGCGTCCTTGGCCAAGCCAGCGGCTCGCGTGCGCCGCCAGCAACGCCGCCGCGCGCTCCACGTCACCCGCTTGCAGGTGCGCGTGGAGCGCGAGGCGATGCGAACCGCTGTCCTCGAAATGCGCGGCGCCGAGACGCGCGAGCTCGCGAGCTTCCTCGGGACTGAGGGCCGCGCGCAGGTGGGCGCGCAGCAGCGGGTGCGCTCGAAATCCGCCGCCTTCACGCGTCAAGAAGGTTCCGCTGCGGGCGAGCGCGTCGAGGTACGTTGCGGCGCGCGGTTCGTTCAGGACGCGCTGAAGCAAGTCGGGCGTGAGGGTTTCGAAGACGCTGGAACGCCGCAGGAAGTCCCTCAGAGGTTCTTGCAGCGGTCCGAGCACCTCCTGGGCGAGGTACGCGAAGAGCGTCCCGAGTTGCGTCGACTGCGTCTCGAAGTTGCGCAGAGCGCTCGGCGAGAGGCGGCCGCTGGCGAGTACCTGCGCGAGAAAGCGCGCCGCGATCGGCCAGCCTTCCGTGACGCTCCACGCGAGTTGAGCTTCGTCGGGCGTCACCTTCGCGTCCATGAGGGCCAGCAAGGCGCTCATCTCGGCGCGGTCGAAGCTCAACTCGGCCGTTCCGAGGTGAAGAACGTCGCCTTGCGCGCCGAGCGTCGTGAGGGTGGGCGTGACGAGACTCGTGCGCGACAGCAGCGCGACGCGCGCCACGAGCAGCACCTCACGCGCCACGTCCTCCACGAGCGGATGCGTGAGGTGCTGCGCCTCGTCCAGCACCAGGAGCGCGCCGTTGGCTTCGAGAACGTCCGCCGCGATTCGCGCGAGCGCACGCGGAGACGCGCCGTCCTCCAAGGCGCGCTCCAAACGCTCGGCGTTCGGCAAGCGCGACAAGGCCCTGGCCAAACCGACGGCGAAGACGGACGGGTCGGCGTCCTCAGCGTCGAGGGTGTACCAGCACGCGAGGCCGAAGTCGCCGAGATGCGCGGCGAAGGTCGTGGTCTTGCCGTACCCAGCGGGCGCGACGCAAGCGACGATGCGCTCGGGACCGCGCAACAAGGACAGCAGCCGAGGGCGAGGCAGGGCGCCTCGAGGTTGAGGCGGCTTCGCGCGCCGAGGCGCGGGATGCTCGAGGGTCATGGACCTTCAGTGTATCCGCTCAAACCGAAACGCGGAGGTGAAGAGGAGCGCCCGTCTGCCGCTGCACGTCCCGCCCCTCCACGCCCGGCGCCACCTCCACCAACACCAACCCGTCGGGCGTCACG